>JABDLZ010000314.1 GCA_013001705.1 Flavobacteriales bacterium | reverse complement strand
CCATGAGTATTCGGTACCCTGATCAAGGCCTTGTGTCATAGCGTAGAAATTGGTCTGGATATCCTCAGCAATCACCGTAACGGGTGCAGTTTCTCCCGCACTTACCAGATCACCGGTCCTATCCATGAGCATCTGGTAAGTGCGGGAGAGACCGCACCCGTTACGGTGATTGCTGAGGATATCCAGACCAATTTCTACGCTATGACACAAGGCCTTGATCAGGGTACCGAATACTCATGGTGCGTCATAGCTCTCGATGGTCAGGGTGGAGCCACTAAAAGCACGAGCGTATTTTCCTTTCTCACAGCAGAGAATGGAGTATCCAATAGTCCTCCGAACCCTTTTGTACTCTTCAGCCCCTTCGATGGGCAGGAAAATGTAGAACTGTCTCCTCAACTCAACTGGCAACAAGCCGTGGATCCTGAAGGTGATCCTGTGACGTATGATGTATTCTTAGGAGCTGAGGGCACATTTCTACCTATGATATCCAATATGAATCCCAACTTGTCGACCATACCGATCAGCTTGAATTATGATACGTGGTACGAATGGGATGTGGTCGCCTATGACAATAAAGGCTTCTACCGTTGGGCTGATGTAGAATTCTACTTCAAGACCATGGCCGAGCCGCAGCCGATTTCCATGTCCATGCACACTTCCAATTCTTCCCTGCAGAGTGATGGGAGGTATGGGCATCAGACGGTGATACATAATGGAGAACTCTATACCATCGGTGGCCTCGTAGTGGATGCCGGTGACGGTGGTGACAGAAATGATGTCTGGAAGACTTCCGATAGGATCACTTGGACCCAGGTCAGGGCCCATGATGTGTTTGATCTATATGCTCCCCATCCGAGTACAGAATCACAGGTGCTGTCCTATGGAGGTCTGCTTTACGTTTTCAACGGTGAGCGTAATACGATCCAGACCAGCAGCGATGGAGTGGTCTGGAATCAGGTGCCTTGGGAGGGCAATGTCTCTGAGGGAACGCATTACCCACCACTACAAGGTCATCAGGTGGTCGAATTCCAGGGCGATCTACTTGTCATTGGAGGAAGCTCAGGTGGTCAGGTCAAGAACGATGTTTGGAGGTCGTCCGATGGAGGTATCACTTGGGAGGAGATAAGCGATCATTCCTTTCCGGCAAGAAGAGATCATCAAGTAGTTGTGGTAGAAAATGAGCTGATCCTGATGGGTGGTGTAGGTAGTGGCCAGCGTATGAACGATGTATGGTTTTCAAGCGATGGAATTACCTGGAGCGAATATGCAGTTGCAGAGTGGAGTCCAAGGTCGAATTTTCATGCTGCTGTCTTCAATGACGCCATTTACGTCATCGGTGGAGATCCAGGGGGGGGAGATAGTGATGAGATCTGGGTCTTTGATCTTTTTAATAGTCTTTATTGGGAGCAAGTCGAAACCCATCCGGACTATGGTCCACGAGAGAACCATTTCTCTGTCGTCTTCCAGAATGCGCTCTACATCGAGATGGGCAAGAATGGTGCGGTGCCTCTGAACGATGTGTGGAAGATCGAATGAATCGAAAGTGAATACATTTGGTCGGTACTGTGCTCTAGAATATTGAATCAACTCCGGCCTTTCGAGAGCCTCAGGGGCCTAATGCGGCAAGATCTTGAATCTGCACTCTTGAATCAGCCCCGACTTATCTTCGCCCGCATATGAGATCGACCGTAATCACGCTACTGTCAGTGGTGCTAGCATGCGTTTCCTACTCCCAATCCGTCTGGCATGACAATCAGCCTTATGGCGATGAGCTCGATGATATACAGTTCGTAGATCGCAACACAGGCTATGTAGTAGGAAGGGACAACGGCATCGGCTCCTGCAGTTCTGCCATATCGGCCCTCTTCCGTACGATGGATGGCGGAGAGACCTGGACACGCAATGCCTTGGACGACTCCTATGAGATGACCTCGGTCTTCTTCTTGGATCGTACTACTGGATGGGCCTCGGTCTATTTCGGTGATGTGATCAAGACCACTGACTGTGGTCAGACATGGACCCTCTACGATGGGAATATCGGTGGGGATGCATTGGATGTATTCTTCATCGATGCACAGAAAGGATTTCTGGTAGGGGAGAACGGACAGGTACGTATCTCTACCGATGGCGGACAGAGCTGGAGCTACAATCACGACTCGGGTGATCAATTCCTGTACAAGGTCGAGTTCTACGATGATCAACTGGGATTCATCCTCGGTACCCAAGGACTGGTGCTGAAGACGACAGATGGAGGAGACTCTTGGGAGGAGATCGAACTGGGTTCCAATTCGGCCATCTTCGATATCGACTTCGTCAGTGAGGAAGTGATCCATCTATCGAGCTATGGCAAGGTCTACCGAAGCACGAATGGAGGCGATAGTTTCACTGAGATATCGCTACCGGTCTACTCCATGAGGGCCATTGAATTCACCTCGGCCTCGGTCGGGTTCATTGCGGGGGAAGAAGGAGAACTCTGGAAGACCATGGATGGTGGACTTACATGGGATGCGATTCCTTTTCCCTTCGATGAGGGCATCTATGCGATGACCTTCTTGGATACTCAGAACGGATACATGTCTGGTAGGAGAGGGAGCATCTTCCATACCAGCGATGGTGGAGAGAGCTGGGTCAATCAACACATCGGACTTCCTTGGCTACGGGATGTGCATTTCCTCAACCCGGATACGGGTGTAGTAGTAGGGAACGCTGGACATCTGTCCGTGACCTATAACGCAGGACTCACCTGGTCAGAGAGACCCACTCCGACAGAGTATCTGCTATCGAGCGTTGAATGGATAGGAGAGACCTCTTGGGTGGTCGCAGGGGATAGCGGTCTGTTCATGCTGAGCGCAGACCTGGGAGAGACTTGGGAAGTGAAGGAGACCGGTACAGATCAATACATCTGGGACCTCTGGTTCACAGAGGATGGCAGCACGGGCTATCTGCTCTGTTTTGAAGATACCATACTCAAGACCACCGACCTGGGCGATACCTGGGAGGTGCAAGTCGTCACGGAGGGTGAGTTCTTCCGAGACTTTGATTTTCTGGATGCGGATTTCGGAGTGGTCGTGGGGAATGACTTCGCCTATCGCACTTTGGATGGTGGAGAGAACTGGGAAGAACGTCCCGTCTTAGAAGCCAACTCCAATCTACGTTGCGTAGAGATCGTCAATGATAGCTTAAGCTATATCGGCTCCACCAATACCTTGATCTCACGCAACGGAGGCGGATTCTGGGATAGTATCTCGGTCTCCACGAGCCTATTTACCGATCAGATGGAGTTCCTCAATGACAGTCTGGGATACATGATCAGCGGCACCAATGTGCGTATGACCATAGATAGCGGACGGCATTGGTCATCGGTCACTACGGCCTGCCTCAACAATTCTTGGTCGCTGGAAGACTTGGATGTGATCGATGAGCATCATGTACATGTGGCCGGACAGAGCCCTATGCGCAGGATGTGGTCCGGGCCTAGAACTATCACTACGAAGGTCATGGACGATAGCTATTGTCTGGGAGAGAAGATGCATGTGGGATTCTACTTCGATGGCTATTACATCACGGACAATACCTATCAAGCGCAGCTATCGGATGCAGCAGGAGATTTCAGCAGTCAGCTGGTCATCGGTTCCTATACCAACGATTTCATCAATCGCAGTCCGAGTGGAGTGATCTCCTGTGCCATTCCGGCCGGACTTCCCAGCGGAGATGGCTATCGCATACGCGTAGTAGGAGTGGACCCTGAGACCATCGGTTCCGATAATGGCTTCGATATATCCCTAGTGGCATCCCTGGAGCCCAGCATCGAATTGACCCTCGAGACCAGCGGTTGTGGAGGAACAGTTTTGGACTTCCAGACAGAGGTCGAACAAGCTGGAATAGTGCAGAGCTATATCTGGAACGTGGATGGTGCTATACTCGCTCATGACGCGCTGGACTGGCAGGTCGATACGCTTGCCCCGGGCTCTCTGGTGCAAGTGACCTTGGGTATAGAGGCGAGCTGTACAATTACATCCGTCCTGTCGAATAGCATCGAAGCGCCTGAGGTGGTCATTCCAGAGCTGATCGTCAGTGGGGATATGACCATAGTAGAGGGCGAATCCGTACAGCTGTCAGCCAGCGGATTTGATAGCTACATCTGGTCACCGGACCTCTACCTGGACGACCCTAGCATCGCGGACCCCATCACCACTCCCGATACGACCATTACATACTATGTATCGGCCTTGGATTCAAGCGGGTGTGCGGCCATTGATTCAGTGACCATCACGGTAGAACCGGTCATCTCCTCGGTCGAAGGATCTGAGCTCGTTCAAAGTATAGGTCCCAATCCTGTTGAAGATATACTCCACATGCGCTTCAGCCATCCTATCATCGGAGAAGGACAGGTCTTGGATGTACAAGGAAAAGTGGTGTCCCATTTCACCATTGATAGTCATTCAAGATCATTGGATCTGTCCATTCTGGATTCTGGACCGTATCTCCTTCAGATCACACATATGGACGGGGTCCACAGTCGTGTGATCATCAAGAATTAGTCGATTCTTAGAATTTAGCACCAAGCCGATATATTCGCATATGATGATCGGATTTGAAGACCAGCTTTGGATAGCACTCGATGTGTTGATCGCATGTATCCTTGGAGGTGTGATCGGATTTGAGCGGGAATCCAAGAACAAGCCCGCAGGCCTGCGCACGCACATGCTCATTGCGGGCTCGGCTGCGCTCATCGTTACACTAGGAGTCCATGTGACAG
>JABDLZ010000313.1 GCA_013001705.1 Flavobacteriales bacterium | reverse complement strand
CTACATATTCGATGTACGCACCTTGGAAGAAGCTGAGGCATTGACCCGCACAGATCCTGCTATTCAGCAGGATTATCTGCGAATGGACTTGAAGCTCTGGTATGGCTCTGCAGCCCTTCTCACATTGAATGACCTCCATCCTAAATTGGCCCGAAAATCCATCTAGGTCGACTCAGTAACCCTAGAGATAGACTTGTCGTATACATGCGTAACAACCCTTATTGTTGCTAGCGTATGCATACCGATATAGAAATCCGAGCGCCACATTTCGTCAGACTACTCTTCAAGGAATTTGATGACAGCAGTGCCTCGGTGCAAGCTGAAAAACTCTTGTTCTTCTTCTTCAGTGTATTCATGATGTGTGGAGCACTGGTCTGGGGGGTATTATGCCTTATTTACGGCTATCGCATGCCGTCCCTGATACCCTTCGGATATATCATCTTGACCCTCTTCAACTTCTTATTCTTCGGCTCATTGAAGGATCTGACACGCATCGGATATAATATCCAGATAGCCATGAGTTTGATCCTACCCTTCGTTTTCCAATACCTATTGGGAGGGGTGGCAAGTTCAGGAGTAGTGATGCTCTGGTCACTCTTGGCCTTACTCGGGTCTTTGGTGGTCGAGCGCTTGAGCACACGTATGCTGTGGTTGGGTCTCTTCATTGGACTTTCCTTGGGGACATTCTATCTGGAATCTCTCAGACCAGAAGAGGTCATGTACAGTGTACCAGTCCTCTTGAACGGTATTAACATCATGCTCGTTTCCTTGATGATATATGCTTTAGGCAACTATTTCGCGACCACTCAGAATACCTTGAGGAAGATTCTCAAAGGGCAGAAGAAAGAGATGAGCCTCGCCAAAGAGGAATATGACGTTCAACTGGGTCGAGCCAGTAATTTCTTGAGCGCACTATTGAATAACAAGACTCTAGAAAGCAATGGATACCGCCAGTTCCAAGTGCAACGGCAGAAAGGGGGTATCTCAAGCAATTTCACTTGGTCTGGGGAGTATGGCAATAAGAAGGTGACGGTGATCATCGACAATCCATCTACGGGCATTCGAGGCACCTTGGAATCCATGTTCTTGTGGAATCTGATCGATACGGGCGTGTACCAGTTGAGAAAGAAGACTCCCAAAGAACTGATCGAATACCTCCAAGAGGAAGTATACGGAAGATATGATTCGGATGAATTCGAGTCGGGGATGAAGAATATCGGTGTGGTGGTCCTGTATAATGACATTCTCACCAATCAACTGTTCTACGCAGCTGTGCACACGCACTTACTGGTGGGTACTCGATCGGAGAGAAGGGTGATCTGTGGATTCAAATCCGATTACTCAGACACAGTACTGGCCGACAACGGGACCAAAATGGTCAAAGGACATATGCTTTTGGAGCCTGGAACTCGTACCGTAGTGGTCAATGATTCGCTACTCAGAGCATTGGATATCCATTCAGATGAGCATCTGATGGATAGTGAAGGTGGACTCGGCTATCTGCTCGAGCATGACTTCAGTATCGCTAAGAAGAAATTGCGTATCCAATGCGATAAGCTTCAGGCTCTGAACGACATCTTCCTTCAATGTATCGAATTCTAAGAGGTCGAACTTCCTAGATATTCGAGTAACGGGAACCAAGACTAGTAGTCTATCCGGCCTATCGAGGTAGCAGCTCCGAGTTTCAAGGATTGAATCGGTCCAGCCTGTACTACCGTGCAGGGAATCAAAAAAAAACGAAAGCCCGATCTCCGTTCATGAACAAGCAA
This sequence comes from Flavobacteriales bacterium, assembly GCA_013001705.1. Taxonomy (NCBI): domain Bacteria; kingdom Pseudomonadati; phylum Bacteroidota; class Flavobacteriia; order Flavobacteriales; species Flavobacteriales bacterium. The sequence goes on along the minus strand of JABDLZ010000313.1, from coordinate 3,724 downwards.
TCTTGTCATTTCCGCAGATCGAGCCTCCAAGTGACCGATTCGATCGATTTGTGACTCCACAGGGATTCGAACCCCGAACCTCCGCATCCGTAGTGCGGTGCTCTATCCAGTTAAGCTATGGAGCCATACCCTTTTTCAAAAGGGACGGCAAATATAAGAAATGATGCTCCGTACTGAAGCTGAGAAGCGCTCAAAATCCTTTTACCGATAAGCGATACACCAGACGGGCCATAGGCATATGGTTGAGCCTGCGCTTGGGCTCTATGGCCTCATAGAGGGATATCTTCTGAAAGGAAGTCCTCCAGCCGATATCCATGGTGAATTTGTCGAATTCCAGATTGGCGCCTATCTGCGCATAGGCTCCGAAAAAAGTCTGAGTGGGAATGGAGTTGTTGATGACCTGATTATTTCCACCTACGGTCTGAGCACGGAGAATACTGTAGGTCCTGCTACCCACGGAGAAGGTATTGGACTTGACCCGGATAGAGGTCATTTCGGGTCCGATTTCCATATGCATGCTTGCTGCTCCGGGGGGTGCCCAAGCAAACTGATATCCCAGATTCATATTCAAACGGTCTTCTTTGCCCTGAATAGGGAAGTTCTGAAATATGTCCTGCGAGGTCCCATTGTCATTGGGGTAGGAGAGCACGAAAAAATCATCTGCCTTCAGCGAAATGAAATTGGCGTCCACCACCAGGCTGTGATACCAATTGAACTGATACCTGACATGCGCACCGACCGCTAAAGAATTGACATAGGGCATATCCGAGGCATATTCCACCAAAGTGAAATCAGAAGGATTCCCCAATTCTTGAAGCACCTCATTGCGTATGCGGTCGATCTGTAGATATTCCTGCAGATCCAGAAATCCTTGCCCCTTGGGGGATCCATCGTAGAAAACCGCTGGATCATCGTTCGGCAGAAAGTAGCCGAGATTCAGTCCGAACATGAAGCCACGTTTAGCCTGAGGGTCTATGAAAACGAACTGTTCACCTCTTCGCTCCTCATCTGCCTCTTGACCCGATCCTTGAGTTGCGTGGCCCAAACAGAGGACGAGGGCTAGAATCAGAATGAATGTCGATCGATTACCAGATAGCATGAGCAATGAGCAATTGAATGGAGAGTGTCATGATCACCCCAAAAATAAACATGTGCAGGGCCTTGCGCTCGACTATTGTAGCACGTGTCAACAATTCCATCAGGACCAAGAACAGCAATCCGATGCCGATCTGTGCCACCTCAACACCTAAATTGAAGGCGAGTAGCGGCATGAGGATCTCGCCTGCATCTTGCATCATGACCAGGAATTCTCGTGCATAGGCCAGTCCATGGATGATGCCGAACAGAGTAGTGATGACATAGACCACAGCCCGTCTTCCTTTTCCCCAGATCATGTGATAGATGGCCATGATAAGGATGGAGAGTGGGATAAGGAATTCTACCCAAGCTTCGCTCAATGGAGTGAAACGCAGGGCACCAGCCGCCACCGAGATGGCATGGCCCAGAGTGAAAGCAGTGAGAACCTTGATGATCTCTGTAAAATCCTTGAGCCTATAGACGATGAGTAGACTGACGATGAAGAGCAGATGGTCATATGCACCGATGTCCAGGATATGATCCAGACCGATCTGGAAGAATGTGTTGAATTCACTCATCGTTCATCTCGAATCTAATGTGTACAGGGAAATGGTCGGACAGATCCAGTTTGTCCACTTGATAGCTGTTCACTTCAATCTCATCGCTATGTAGGATGTGGTCTATCCGGAAGGAAGGGAAGGGTCCGTTGTAGGTGTTCCCTAGTCCGAATCCCTTGGTCTTGAAGGCATCTTGGAGAGATGCTTTGGTCCGATAGTATGTGTGGGAAAAAGGCGGGTCATTGAAATCTCCAGCAAAGATCACCGGATGCGGGGAGCGTTCTACTTCTTCCATGATATGTTCGATCTGCACGGCCCGTCTCTTATTGGCGGCCATGAGTTTCTTGAGTATTCCCGTTGACTTTTCGGTCAGTCGGTCGGTATCAGATAGTTCTGTGTCTATGATCTCATAGTCCTCTTTGCGGAAATGAATCGAGGCGAGGTGTGTATTGAATACCCGGATGGTATCTCCTTTAGGCAAGCGTATATCAGAGTAGATGCAGAAATTATTGAAGTCCCCCGGAAAAGGGATATAGCCACGGTATACGATTGGAAAGCGAGATAGCGTGACCACCCCGAAATATTGCTGATGTACGAATTCATGCGTGTACTTCTCATGTTCATAGGGCGTATTCAGACGGTCGATGAGTAGAGGTTTGGTCTGAAATCCCTTGGGATGAGTGGTGTGATAGAATTCTTGGAAACACAGGATGTCCACATCCGAACTTTCCAGATAGTCGAAAATGCTATCGCGTATCTCTTTATTCCTTTTGAATTGATAGTATCCGAACAGGCGAGCATTATAGGACATCAGACTATGACCCCTTTCTTCCTGTGAGAGCGGAGGGTCTATCTGGACGATATCGCTCATCGCCCCCCAACCGAAAAGAATCAGGACCGCTGCCATGAGGATGGCGATCTTGCGTTTGGTGATGAGCCAGAAGAGCAGAGTGATGAGATAAAGCAAGAGCGCTACCGGATAGCCCATGGCCACAATAGGCCATATATCACTATCAGCAGGTGAGATGGTACGAGCGTGCTGTGAGAGGAATAGAAGTAGAGCGATGAAGATGGACAGCCCGATCCAGGATTGCTTGATCCGCTTGCGCATGTCAGTCCTTCTTACTGGCGTTGAATAGGGTGGCCTTTTCTTGAGCACTCAGGCTTTCATAGCCGCTCTTGCTGATCTTGTCCAGAATGCGATCTATCTCCTTCTGCTCTTCTTTCTTCTTGGCATTGTAGGCATCGTCCATTCCGGTGTATCCTTTTTCAGAACCACGGTATACCTTCATCTTAGGGCGGGTGTCCCTCGTGAAGAGGTTCATCACGGCATCGGCCGTACTGTCGAACCACGGTGCCAGGTCCCGGCCATTCCTCAGCGACCGGGCATAGATGAACCCCCAGACCGCTCCACCTAGATGTGCTAGATGGCCGCCTAGATTGCCGCTATTGGTTGGGAGCATCAGTATCACGAATACGATAGCGATCCATTTCAACTTGACAGGCCCTATGAAGACCAGTCTCACCACATAATCCGGAACGTAAGTGGCCAGACCAAGGAACACGGCAAAGACTGCTGCTGAGGCTCCGATGAGTGTCGCCTGTGAGCCCTGGAGGGCAGGTAGAAGGTTGTATGCCAGTAAGTAGAGCACTCCACCAAATAGTCCTCCTAGCCAATAGGTCTTGACGAATCGTTTGCTGCCCAGTAGATCCACAAAGATCCTTCCGGCCATGAAGAGCCAAAGCATATTGATCAGCAAGTGAAAGAAGCCCTCATGTACGAACATGTAGGTGAAGACCGTCCAAGGACGGGTGATCAATGATTCAATAGCGGCCGGAAGCCCGATCCAATCAATGACATCGAATCCCGTGGCCTGCACTCCCCAGGCGATGAATTTGGCGATGATCACACCGAGAAAAACAGCCACATTTATCAGTACATACCTAGAAGCCGTATGGCTGGTAGAGTATATCTGTTGGATGTCGTCCTTGATACTTGCCATGAATCTATGCTCAATAGAATTTACCTCTGTTCTGGTTCCAGATCTTCACAAGAATGAAGCCGAAAAGTGCTCCGCCAAGGTGTGCAA
>JABDLZ010000312.1 GCA_013001705.1 Flavobacteriales bacterium | reverse complement strand
GAGAAGCGTTGCAGATCTCGGCCATTCAATCTCGCTCAGAATACCTCTACGCATTGGATAGCTATGAGACGGCCGTGGAGAATCTGGATATAGCCATCAGTATTCGGGACAAGACCCGCATCAAATATGAAGAAGGGCTGGCCTCCAGTTTCGAACTCAACGAGATCGAGTCCCAATTCCTTGAAGCGCAATCCCAACGCATCGGTTCTTCCATTGCCTTGATGAACGCCTTGACCCAACTTAGAAAAGCATTCAACCAACTCTGAACCCACACCTGATCATGAGAAAATCAATCATAGCCCTTGTTCCGCTGTTGCTGCTCGCAGCCTGCACTTCTCCAGAACCGACCGATCTCGATTCCCTGGTCACGGAGAAGGATAGCCTCAAGAACCTCGTAAACAGCTATAATGACCGCATTTCCGAGATCAATAAACTGATCGCTGAAAGTGCTGAGGATTTCGAGTCCAATCTGACATTGGTCCGGACCCAGACCCTGACCGAGCAGCCGTTCAGTCACTCGTTCACCATCTATGGTGAGGTAGCTTCAGATAAGAATGTCCTACTCTACCCAGAAATGGCCGGGGTGGTCGAGCGCATCTCTGTCCAAGAAGGCTCCCAGGTACGCAAAGGAGACATTATACTGTCGATAGATGATCAGATTCTACAGAATCAGATCGCGGAGGTGCGCACGGCCTATGAATTGGCCAAGACCACCTATGAGAAGCAAGCCCGACTATGGGAGCAGCGTATCGGATCAGAGCTCCAGTACCTGCAGGCCAAGAATCAGAAAGAGAGTCTTGAGTCCTCTTTGGCCACGCTCAATAGCCAAGCCGCTAAGACACGCATCAGAGCTCCTTTCAGTGGAACATTGGATGAGATATTCCCCAATCAGGGCGAGATGGCCAATCCGCAAATGCCCGTTGCACGTATCGTCAATCTGAAGAAGATGTACATCGAAAGTGATGTTTCGGAACAACACGTATTAGCAGTCAAGGAGGGAACTCCGGTAGCTGTGGAATTCCCGGGCATCGGTGAGCAGGTGCAGACGAGCATCCAAGAGACCTCAAAGTATATCAATCCGGAGAATCGTTCCTTCAAGATCCGGGTGGAACTGCCTGAGACGGAATTCGAATTGAAACCCAATCAACTCGCTCATCTCAGCATCAATGACTATGTGAATGAGAAGGCCATCGTGATACCTTCTGCCATCATCATGCAGAGCACCACTGGTGCAGACTATGTCTATGTACTGGAGGAAAGCGAAGGACGTCAGTTCGCAAAACGGGTGGCCATCACCACGGGTAAAGAGTACAAAGGGCAGGTAGAAGTAATAGACGGACTGGAGCCCGATATGCAGATCATCACTGAAGGTGCCCGTAGCGTGAGGGATGGACAGCGCGTCAGACTATCGTGATCCTTTAAAGACCCGCCTTATGAGCAACAAGATCATCAAGACTTTCGGCCTCTCCAATCTCTCGGTAGATAACCGGACGACTGTCCTGCTCCTGACCATCATCATTGCTGTTGCAGGGACACTGTCCTATGTCAACATGCCTAAGGAGGCCTTTCCAGAAATCGTCACTCCTGAGATCTATATCTCCACTCCTTACCCGGGGAACTCCCCTTCCGACATCGAGAAATTGATCACCCGACCGCTCGAAAAGGAATTGAAATCCATGAGCGGAGTAGATGAGATCACTTCTACATCCATACAGGGTTATTCTTCGGTACGTGTGCTGTTCGACTTCTCTGTTCCAGTGGCCGAAGCATTGAGAAGGGTGAAGGACAAGGTGGATATCGCAAAGGCGGATCCGGAGTTTCCTACCGACCTGCCTGCTGATCCGAACATCTTCGAGATGAATTTCTCCGAACTGGTCCCGATCATGAACATCAACCTATCGGGAGAGTTCTCCATGGACCAACTCACCGATTATGCGGAGTATTTGGAAGACCGCATAGAGGATATCCCTGCCATCAACAAGGTGGATATACGCGGAGTGATGGAAAAGGAGGTCCGCATCCATGTGGATATGCCTCGCATGGAGGCCGTAAAGCTCAGTTTCAATGATATCGCTCAGGCCATACAGCAAGAGAATGTGACCATCTCCGGGGGAGAACTCCTGATAGATGATTTCCGCAGGACTGTGAGTGTGGTGGGAGAATTCCAGAACATCGACCAGATAGGCGATGTGGTGGTCAAGCAGGAGAATAATAACATCGTCTACCTGCGTGACATCGCTACCATATCCTTTGAAGAGGAAGAGGCCAATAGCTACGCCAGAGAATTCAAGAAGCCCGTAGTCATGTTGGATGTGATCAAACGGGGTGGAGAGAATCTCATCGAAGCTTCTGAGCGCATACGTGCGATCATCGCAGATGCTCAAGACGGATATCTTCCAGACAATCTGGAGATCAGTATCACTGGAGACCAATCCGATCAGACCCAGACCCAGCTGGATGAATTGGTCAACTCGATCATATTCGGTGTGATCCTGGTGGTCACTGTACTCCTATTCTTTTTGGGTCTGAGGAATGCTCTTTTCGTAGGTGTGGCCATCCCCATGTCCATGTTGCTCTCATTCTTCATTCTCAGCTCGGCCGGAGTCACGCTCAACATGATGGTGCTCTTCTCCCTGGTACTAGCACTGGGAATGCTCGTAGACAATGGAATCGTAGTGGTGGAGAACATCTACCGCTTGATGGACGAAGGAAAACCCCCTATCCAAGCGGCTAAAGAAGGTGTAGGAGAGGTCGCCTGGCCGATCATCGCTTCTACTGCGACCACCTTGGCCGCATTCGTACCCTTGGCGATATGGCCTGGTATGATGGGTGAGTTCATGAAGTACCTCCCCATCACACTGATGATCGTATTGAGTTCTTCCCTATTCGTAGCCTTGGTCATCAATCCGGTACTTACGTCCAAATTCATGCGGGCGGGTCAAGAGGATCTGAATAAGAATAGAGTACGTACGATCTCATTTGTATTGATCGGATTAGCGGTGGTCTTCTATCTGCTTCTCGGAGTACATGCGCTACCAAACCTCCTACTCATCATCGGTCTGGTGCTCTTGCTCAATGCCTATGTATTGTTCCCAGCATCCAAGTCCTTCCAAGAAAAAGTCATCCCTGCACTGGAGAATGTGTATGAGAATACCTTGAGGAACTTCTTATCGGGAAAAAGACCGGGATGGTTGGTCGCCTCCATGTTCGGTCTTCTCTTCTTTT
>JABDLZ010000311.1 GCA_013001705.1 Flavobacteriales bacterium | reverse complement strand
CCCTGTCACTTGATCCCCCACTTCTTTGACCCCATTTGGGAGGATTCAAGGCAAGACGCACCGATTCTGAGCGAGATACAATACTTCAAAGGGGATAAACGCATGCTTCTCTATGTAGGCCCTACGGAATTGGAAGAGAAGAACTTTGAGCGTATAGAAGAGGCAGTCCAGAATCTAGGAGACGGATGGTGCTTGCTCGTGTGCGGGGATATGGACCCTGAAAGATTGGAGCGCATGAATAAAGAGGCGGGCTGTATGACCAAGTCGGTCTACGTAGCGCATGACATCATGCAGCGCATCTACCCGATGGCCGACCTCTTCGTATTACCCTCGGTCGATGAGGCCTTTGGAATTGCCACAATAGAGGCCATGGGTCACGGGATTCCAGTTCTGCTGCATCATTCAGCACATAGTCTTTGGCTCTGCAATGACACCGAGCAGTGTACAGATATGACACGCCCCGAGGCCATAGAGCGATTCATTCAGAAAATCGAGGACCTCGATTCCTTCAAGCTCCATAAAGGCACGGCCAATCAAGCCTATTTCCTCGAGACCTTCACCTGGGAAAAGCTCCGAGAGAAATACCTTTCTCTATTCGATAGCAAGATCCGACCATGAGATTGAAGCGAGTGGCCATATTGACCGATGGTGTGAGTCCGCTTGTGATGGGAGGGATGCAGAAGCACTCCTACTATCTCCTCAGGTACTTCCTTTCCCAGGGTGTGCATGTGCTTCTTTTTCATCCAGGAAAAGGATCGGTCAAAGAATATTTGCCTGGAGGAGGTGATGAGCGATTGGAAGAGCATATCGTACCCTTTCCATCAAAAGGAAGCTGGCCGTGGAGCTATGTGCAGAACTCGTTCGCCTACTCCGTATCACTCTACAAGCGTTTGCAGAAAAATCAACTGCCGATCGATTTTATCTACGCTCAGGGCTTTACCGCTTGGCATCTACTGGATCAGAAACGTAAAAAAAAGGGTGACCTACCTCCCGTGGGAGTCAATTTCCATGGTCTGGAGATGTTTCAGAAAGCCAATGGATTCAAACAGAAGGTCATCCAATGGATGTTCCGTGGGCCGGTGAAGTTCAATCTATCGCAAGCTGATGTGGTCTACTCTCTGGGGGGTGGATTGAGCCATATCCTGCGGAATATGAAGGAGGTGGACAATGCGCGTATCAGTGAGATTCCTATCGGTCTGGAGCCCTCTTGGTTGCGAGAAGAAGAGAAGGTCTTTCCAGAAGATTCGTTGAGCTTCCTATTCATTGGTCGGTATGAGCGCAGGAAAGGAATCGAGGACTGGAACGCGGTCATTCAACATCTGGAGGGCGAAGACCTGACCTTCGAATTCATCGGTCCCATTCCGCACAGCAAGCGGATCAAAGATGGACGTGTGACCTACCATGGTGCGATCAAGGTCGAGTCCGAATTGATCCAAATGATCGATCAGAATCATGTCCTGGTAGTACCTTCGTACTCGGAAGGAATGCCTACTGTGATACTGGAGGCCATGGCCCGAGGGCTCGTGGTGATTGCGAGTAGAGTGGGGGCTGTAGAGGATCAGGTGGATAGTGACATAGGCCAGCTGGTGGACCCTGGTGATAGAGAAGGACTCAGAAAAGCCGTCCTCGAGATGAAAGACTGGAGCGGAGCACAACTGTCCATGATGAGCCGTCAGGCACAAAAAAGATTTAACGAGAGATTCACATGGCCACAGGTCATCGAGCAGACCATTGCCGATATAGAGAAGCGCTTTCTATAGAGAAATGAGCATTGCATCCTACATACGGGAGAATCTTCAATTCACATTACTCGTCCTACTCTGGGTCCTGGTAGGTTCGATGACAGGGCCCGTGGCGATCGGAATCATCGGAGGGAGCATCTTCCTCTTGACCGCACGTGGCTATTTCACGGAGATCCTATTAGGTTTCTGGATCATTCTCATGTTCTCTGACAGTCGATTGGAAGCATTCCAATTCGCCCAGTCATTCAAGAAGGTCTTCATCGTCATCCTGTTGATAGTATTCTTCCTACAACGTAAACGCTTGGTCAAAGAGAAGAATGTCATTTTCAGTCTATTCCTGCCCTTCTTCATATGGAGTCTATTGATCCTTTATGACAACCCGCGGGTGGATCTGGCCATACAGAAGACGATCTCCTACGCGCTGTTGTTCCTCGTAGTGCCCTTTCTCACACGGTTTGTACTTGAAGAAGACCAAAGAGGATTCTTCCGTTCTCTGGTATTCTTTGTGATGGTCTATCTCATCTCTGGGATTTTGATCCGCTATGTCAATTTCGATCTGGTGTATCTGACCGGTAGATTCATGGGCTTTATGGGAAATCCCAATGGCCTGGGAGTATTGGTATTCCTCTTCGCCTTGCTATTCGATACTATTTGTAGGAGAGATCCATATGCCTTTCCCCGATGGCAGAAAGTAGCGGTATGGGCGGTCATCTTTATCAATCTCTTCTACTGTCAATCGCGATCGGCATTGATGGCCATCGTGCTCTATCTCATGTTCTGCAATTTCAAGATTCTCAGAGGGTTTCCAGGACTCTTGGTCTTCATAAGTATACTCGTGAGTTACCAGTATGTGATGCATAACCTGCCCATAGTCATCGCATCCTTGGGATTGGAAGACTTCTTCAGACTGGATACCATCGAAGGCGGATCAGGTCGATTGGTAGCATGGAATTTTGCATGGGACAACCTTCAGGACACCTTTTTCGTAGGCAAGGGCTTTACCTATTTGGATTGGGTATTCTGGCAGAACTATGACCTGCTGACCAGTTTAGGGCACTTAGGAAATGCGCATAATAGTTTCTTGACCTTCTGGTTCGATACAGGTCTCATCGGATTGATCCTCTATCTGGTAGCCTTCTTCCTGATGTTCCACTACATCTCCAAGAAGTATGACAAGGCGCTACCTTACATGTATGCGATCATTTTCTCGGCCAGTTTCGAATCCTGGTTGACCGCTAGCCTTAATCCGATGACCATCACCATGTTGATGTCGTTGACCATCATGTTGCACGGGAAACAAATGGGGGAAGAAGGTCCGCTTGTAGATCAAATAGATGGCTAAGCGGGCGTTGTTCCTTTACTCAGAAGTAGCGGGATATGTTCTGTCCGCTATATCCCACTGGGTGGCGCGAGGCAATGAGGCCACCATCGTTCATTGGCCGGTCAATCCTGAGGCTCCTTTTCAGCTTCCTGAGATTCCTGATGTCAGCTATAGGGTGAGGACAGAGTTCGATCAGGTAGATGACCTGGTTCAATTGATCAAAGACCAAGGGCCTGATATCATCCTCTGTAGCGGTTGGATGGACCGCGAATATGTCTCGGCTTTGAGAAGATCTGATGTGAACATCCCCAGAGTCTTGCTCATGGATACCGCATGGACCGGTCGACTGAAACAGCGCCTTGCAAAACTGTATCTGCGCAGAGTCATACAAAAGGCATTCACCCATGCATGGGTGGCCGGGCCCAGACAAGCCGATTATGCGCACCTACTCGGTTTTATGCCTACTCACATCAGACAAGGATTCTACACGGCCGATACCTCCATGTTCCATCGGGTGTATTCTCAGCGAATGGATGCCCCGTTACCCAAGTCCTTCATCTACGTAGGCAGGTATATCAAGCACAAGGGCATATACGATATGTGGGAGGCCTTTTTGGAAGCGAAAAAGGCTGTCGATTCAGATTGGAAGCTCTACTGTGCTGGTACCGGGGAGGACTACGATAAACGCGTTATCCATCCAGACATCGAACATCTGGGTTTCGTTCAACCGGATGAATTGAGATCACACCTACTGAACGCCAGTGTATTCATTCTACCAAGTCACTTCGAGCCATGGGGAGTTGTGGTCCATGAAATGGCCGCAGCGGGCTTTCCGCTCCTGTTGAGCGATCAGATTGGAGCAGCGGTCAGTTTCTTAAAGAAGGACTCCAATGGTCTGGTATTCAAGGCAGGGGATATAGATCAACTGAAAGATTGTATGATCTCGTTCATGCGCATGGATAGAAAGGAATTGACTACCATGTCACATGAGAGTCACCAACTCTCCAAGCGCATCTCACTGGAGTCGTGGTCCGAAACGCTTGATGAATTGTTGTAAATTCACGTTCCTTTGTAGCCAGAGGTACAGATGAACACGATTCTAGTCACAGGAGGAGCGGGCTTTATTGCTAGTGAAATGGCCATCCGATTGGCCCAGGATAGCACCAATCATGTGGTCGTTGTGGACAATCTCATAACAGGAGATACGTCCAAGTTACCACTGGATGCTTACGATAATCTGCATTTCATCCGCTGTGATGTCAACAGCTATGAAGATATAGCAGGCGTATTCTATAGCTACAACTTCGATTATGTATTCCATTATGCCGCACTGGTAGGCGTATTGAGGACCTTACGCAATCCGATCAAAGTCCTGGATGATATCACCGGTATTCGGAATATCCTCAGACTGAGCAAGAACTCGAGGGTCAAACGGGTCTACTACTCTTCTTCCTCTGAAGTATATGGAGAACCTGTGGAGATTCCACAGAATGAGGAGACCACTCCATTGAATTCGAAGTTACCTTATGCTATTGTGAAGAATATCGGAGAAGCTTCCATGCGCAGCTACTTCCAAGAATTCGGACTGGAGTTCACCATATTCCGGTTCTTCAATACCTATGGTCCGAAGCAGAGTCCTGATTTTGTCATCTCCAAATTCATCAGAGCAGCATTGGCCGGTCGGGATATCACTGTGTACGGTGATGGGACCCAGACCCGCACCTTCTGTTATATCGATGATAATGTGGATGCTTGCTTGAAGACCTTCTATGACGACCTGTATGTCAATGATGTGATCAATATCGGATCCAATAAGGAGATCAGCATCCGACAATTGGCCGAGGTCATCATCCGTATCACTGGAAGCTCATCCAAGATCGTGCATCTTCCACCTTTGGAAGAAGGCGATATGAAACGCAGACTTCCCGATAACAGCAAGATGATGGAAATGCTGGACAGGCCTCTCGTATCACTGGAAGAAGGACTGAAACAGGTCATCAGTCGCCCTGAATACATCATGCACTGATCATGTGTGGAATCAACGGGGTATTCGGTTTGGAACACATTTCCGGACCGGAGATCATCATGGAACGTATGAATCAGCGAACAGCTCACCGGGGGCCTGATGCTGCTGGTATCAGATTGTTCGACAATGTCGTTCTCGGCCACAGAAGACTGGCCATCATCGATCTCTCTTCCGATGCGGATCAACCGATGAATACCCCGGATGGTCGCTATTGTCTGGTATTCAATGGAGAGATCTACAATTTTCAAGAGATACGGTCCGAGCTCGTATCCTATGATTTCCGGACCGATTCGGATTCCGAAGTCCTATTGGCCGCTTATGCCACTTGGGGCCCTGCATGCCTGCAGAAATTGAATGGTATGTTCTCCATGGCCATATGGGATGACCAGGAAAAAACACTCTTCATCGCACGTGACCGTATGGGGATCAAACCCCTCTATTACTCCTTTCAGGACACATCTTTGGTATTCTCATCAGAGATAAAGGGACTACTGGCTTCTGAACTGGTGTCTCCTAGATTGAATCATAAGGTCTTGGATGAGTATCTCGCCTATCAGACCGTGCATGACCCGAACACATTGCTGGAGGGTGTACATATGCTCCCCGCTGGTCATTATATGATGGTCAATGATTCTGAGCATCATGTCAGGCAGTATTGGGATTGTCTGGAGTCTCCGCTGAGAAAGGAATTCAGTGGAGAGGTACACACAGAGATAGAGAAGCGACTCTATGATAGTGTAGAGCGAAGAATGATATCCGATGTGCCGATAGGCGCGTTTCTTTCCGGTGGCATCGACTCCAGTATCATGGTCGGTATCATGTCACGAATGACAGAGACACAGATCAGTTCATTCTCTGTCGTATTCGATGAGCAAGAGTTCAGCGAGGCCCCATATGCGCGTATGATCGCAGACCGTTTCCACACGGCTCACCATGAGATCGAGCTATCGCCTGATGATTTTCTAAGTCTACTTCCAGACTCGCTCCAAGCCATGGATCATCCCAGTGGTGATGGTCCCAATACCTATGTGGTATCCAAGGTGACCAAAGAAGCGGGTCTGACGGTGGCCATATCCGGTCTAGGGGGAGATGAGTTGTTTGCCGGTTATCCCCATTTCCTTCATGCGCATAATGCGCTCAGCCGACCGTGGATCGCTCAATATCCCATGGTCATGCGGAAACTTCTTGCTTCGATCGTCAAGCAATTCAAGACCGGAATCTCAGGGGCTAAAGCCTCTCGCATTCTCACATCCTTGCGTATGGAGTTGGAGTACATCTATCCGATCATGCGTGAATCCCTCCTGAGAGATGAGAGACAAGGCCTCTTGAATTCGACATCTAAGGAGAACCCTCTTGCCCACAAGCTGTCCAACTTCAGTGATCGATGGAAACAACTTCCTATTCTGAGTCAGATAAGCATCGCTGAACTCGAGACATATCTGCGCTCGGTATTACTACGTGATACAGATCAGATGAGTATGGCCCATGCCTTGGAAGTAAGAGTTCCCTTCTTGGACCATGAATTGGTGGAGTATGTCCTGCGTGTCGATGATGAATCGAAATACCCTCATAGTCCCAAACGATTGCTTTTGGATTCGGTACCCGGTCTTCTTCCTGATGAGGTGATCCATCGGCCAAAGATGGGATTCACGCTTCCCTGGGAGCAATGGCTGAAGGCCGATCTGCGTGAATTCGCTCAACGAATGATCGACCACCTGGATGAAAGGAGGATATTCAGACCGAATGCCGTACGGGATCTATGGAAGCGATTCTTGAAAGGGGATGCGAGGGTCACATGGGCACGGGTCTGGCCGCTCATCGTACTTGAAAACTGGATCGAGATATATGGAGTCGAGACCTAAGGTGCTCATGTTCATCGACTGGTACCTGCCAGGCTTCAGAGCAGGAGGACCGATTCGATCCTGTATCAACATGGTCGAGCATCTAGGTGAACATGTAGATTTTTTCATTGTGACCTCTGATAGGGATTATCAGTCCAAGGTGGCATATCCTGACATTCCCATACTTCAATGGATTACTTTGGACCGAGGAGAAAAGGTCATGTACATGCCTCCGGATCAATTGGACCGAAGTATGCTGAAAAGACTGACCGATGAACAGCACTTCGACCATGTCTATATCCATGGTCTATTTTCCAAACGATTCTCGATCCTTACGCATAGACATTTCAGTTCAACTGCTATTCCGGTCATCATCGCACCCAGAGGCATGCTGAGGAGATCGGCCGTCTCATTGAAGGGCACAAAGAAGAAACTGTTCCTCAAGGCAGCTCGGTGGTCAGGTCAATACCGCAATACCACTTTCCATGCGACCGATGCTTTGGAGGTCAAGGACATTAAGAAATACTTTGGTGACGAGGTAAGGATTATCCTCGCACCGAATCTTCCGCAGAAGAGCAAGGCTCCTGTGCAGTCGATTTCGAAACGTCCTGGGACCTTGAAGTTGCTTTTTGCAGGAAGGATCGCTCCAGAGAAGAATCTCGCATTTGCCATTGAGCGAATGATTGATTTGGAGGGAGGCGATGTGGAACTGAATATCCTAGGGGCGGTGTATGACGAATCCTATCACCAGGAGTGTCTGCGATTGATAGATCGCCTCGAGGGTTCTATACGGGTTCGGATTCTTGACCCTATTGCGCACGATGAGTTGAAAAAGGTCATCAAGCAACATCATG
>JABDLZ010000310.1 GCA_013001705.1 Flavobacteriales bacterium | reverse complement strand
GGTACTCCTGATGCAGGCGGCACATGGACCGATCCCATGGGGGATGTCTGGCAAGAACCCTTCTCTCCGAGCAATGATATGACGGGGGTCTACACCTATTCCTTTCCAGCCATTGGGACTTGTGAGGCCTCCACTGCTGAAGTGGAAGTAGAATCGATTCCTGTGGCTGATGCAGGTGCGAATAGCTCCGTAGTACTATGCTCATGTCAAGAAACGGTCGATCTGCTCGATCTACTCGATGGTAGCCCTCAGCCTGATGGACAGTGGACCGATTCAGAGGGGAATGTCATTTCAAGCGACTTCGATCCAAGCGTAGGCGAGTCGGGCCAGTATATATATAGTATTCAAAATGCCAATTGTGCAGATGCGGCTACGCTCGATCTGGAAGTGATCTTCGTTGGGGAAGTAGGCCAAGGAGCTGCATATACCATCTGCCGTTCAGAAACAGTAGACCTCTTCGATCTATTGACCGGTGTATTCGATGCCGGTGGTGAGTGGGTCGACCCGTCCGGCAGCCTCATCCCGTCAGGAACAGTCGACTCACAAACAGCGCTCAGCGGAGCGTATTCTTATTCATTTCCGTGTTCGGCATGTGGAGAAGAAGCTATCCTCGATCTACAATTCATCGAGACTCCCACGGCCCAATTGACCGGTGATGTCGTGCAGTGCCTAAGCAGTCCATTCGAGCTTCTATTCAACAGCAGTTCTTCCGATTCGTTCGACATCACTATCATCGATGGGAATGGCAATAGCTATGATTTCTCCAATGTGAGCGATGGACAGCTCTTGACATTCGAGTCCGAAGTGAGTACAGTCTATACCCTTGATTCAGCCACCATCGAAGGATATATCGGGTGTGACCCTATTCTGACTTCAGATGCCAGCTATACGCTGAACCCACCTCCACAGGCCACGCTCTCAGGAGAGCAGAGCATCTGCCCCGGCCAATCAGTCAGTATCTATCCTCAGATGGAAGGTAACGGCCCCTTTCTTCTGGAAATCCTCAATGCATCTTCTGGTCTGACATTCTTGACCGACACCTTGGATGTGGGCGAGGAGTTCATCGTCTATCCGGGTGTGAATACAGATTATTCCATCGTACAGATATGGGATAGCTCGGATTCCACCTGTACGGGTGAAGGCCAAGGGATCTTCGAGG
The DNA here is from genome assembly GCA_013001705.1 of Flavobacteriales bacterium. NCBI lineage: Bacteria > Pseudomonadati > Bacteroidota > Flavobacteriia > Flavobacteriales > Flavobacteriales bacterium. The sequence goes on along the minus strand of JABDLZ010000310.1, from coordinate 37,888 downwards.
TAGATATCTCTGCAGCACCTATGGCCAGCCTGATAGGCGGAGATACTCTTTGTGGAGGAGAAGAGGGTACGGCACAGATCCTCATCGAAGGAGAATGGGACAGCTATGACATCACGATGGAGGCCAGTTTCGGAACGTATGGGATCAGCGATGTGACCTCAGGTGATCAGGTCTCTTTTCCCGTACCCAATAGCATGATCTATTGCTTGGCCGGAGTAAGCCCAGCAGGTTCGACAGGATGTGAGGCCCAGCTACAGGATACCTGTGCCTACTATGAGGTACTGCCTGATCTAATAACCTACGGACTGAGTATAGACTGTGATGTACAGACCCAGCAAGGCACCGTATCCTTCATCATTCAAGGGGGGAATGGAAGCTATAGCGTGGACGGTGCACCTATTTCCGGGAACGAATTCACCAGTGCAGAAATGGCCAATGGATCAGCCTTCTCCTTTGAAGTGACGGATGAGCAGGGCTGCGTGACCATACGCCAAGGAGTCCTCGAATGCGAATGCCTCTATGCTTCGGCCGGAGAATTCACCGATGCAGGAGATACCCTGGAGGCGTGTATCGGAGAAGACATTCTGGTGGACTATGATGACGAGTTCGAGACCTTGGACAATGACGATATCCGCTCCTTCATCATCCACGATGGCTCGGCCGATATCCTAGGTACAATCCTGATCTATGTGGATGATCTGACCGGAGGAATTGCCTATACCTCAGATCTAGAACCCGGACAGACCTATTGGTTGACGGCCATCGTGGCCAATGAGACTTCTGAAGGTCAGGCCGACCCCAATGATGTCTGCTTGACATCGACCACAGGTGTAGGTATCCTCTTCAGACCCACCCCTACAGCCAGCATGCAGGGTGATGCTGCTATCTGTGCAGGAGAAGAGGCTGAGTTCGAAGTGGAATTGAGCGGTACCGCTCCTTGGACGGTCGATGTCGAATTGGATGGGAGTCCATTCGCTCAATATGTCACAACTGAAAATCCCTTGATCATCACCACATCCACAGAGGGTACGTACACGTTGTCGCTTCTCGCAGATGCCCACTGTCCAGGCACCACCGAAGGTGAAGTACAGGTGAGTGTACAGGATCTGCCAGTAGCGAGTATTTCTGGTGGCGGAAGTTTTTGTGAAGGATCGGGCAATGGCCCTGTACTAGAAGTGCAAGGTCAAGCGCCTTGGGTAGTAGCATACACCATTGATGGTTCTCCCCAAGAGATCACTATAGGCAACAGCCCTGAAGTGATCCCTGTCTACGAAAGCGGTGAATACACCCTCACCGGAATCAGTGATGCCAATTGTACCGCATCTGCCAGTGGAACGGTCGATGTAGAGGTCATTCCAGCACCTCAAGCTGTTCTTATGAGTTCTGGTCCGGCTTGCCAAGGAGACACGGTAAGTGTAGATATCCAGTTAAGCGGTAGCGGGCCTTGGCAATTCAGCTATTCGCACGCTGATGTTCTTTCAGACACCCTCCTCACCACATCGGACACCACTCTGAGCTTCACCACCGAAGGCTTTCTCCAGATCGAATACCTGAGCGACCAAGCGTGCCAGGCCTACGCATTCGAATCCGACTCCATCATACTCCATCCCTTGCCTGAATTCGCTGCTGGTCTATCGGATGATTCGATCTGCTCTGGGGAGCCGCTCCTCCTCCAGATAGAGACTACCGTTGGAGATGTCCAGATTGTGGGACTGTCCATAAATGGTGATTCTGAGAACATCTACATCGATGATCAATGGACTCAAACCTATACACCTGATGAAATATTCTCAGTCACATTGGGGCCGAGTACAGATGAAGAGACCGGTTGTCAATCCATGGAGACGGTGACCTTACATGCCGAAGTCATAGCTTATCCGGTGAACGAACTGGCACCTGAAATACAACTCTGCAGTACCGATAGCTTATGGATTGGCATAGCTTCCGAATCGAATGTGAGCTATCTCTGGCAAGGGGAAGCCTATTTCCAAGACCCGAACGCGTCTATGACCACATTGAGTATTGAGAATACGGAAACAGAATCCATCTCAGTGCCTATCGATCTCACCGCTGACCGACATGGGTGTATGACTACGAGTACAATGATCGCCCATGTGGATCCCCTTCCCGACCCTCGTTTCAGCTTCAATCCCAATCCTGTGACTGCGATCAATCCCGTCATCAATCTTTTCAATCTTACGGAAGGTAGCAACAGCTATCTGTGGACCCTGGATGGAGATACCATCTCTCAAGTAAGTACTGTCTCGTGGTTGCTTGAAGAAGATCTACCTGATGAATATGAGATCTGTCTTCAGGCCACTTCCGATCTCGTAGGCTGTAGGAATACCCTCTGCAAGACCATAGAGGTAGTAGGTGATATGGCGGTCTATATACCCAATGCCTTCACACCCGATGGCGATGGACTGAACGACCTCTTCGGCCCGGAGATACGCAATGCGGATCTCAACTTCTATAGTTTCGACATTTTCGACAGAGCGGGTTCCAAGGTATTCTCATCCAACGCGGCCCGAGAGAAATGGAACGGAAAGGAATTCAATAGCGGCAAACGTTCGCGGAATGGAGTCTATAATTATATCATCATCACCCGGGATCGATTCAGAAGAGATGCCAAAGTGATACGTGGCTCAGTAATGTTGATACGATGAAATACCTGATTTGCAGTCCAATACTATGCGCTGAAAGGGTATTACAGAATGTCGAGTTAAGGTATCTTTACCTTTTGATCAGCACGGCCATACAGGAAAGATGAACAGCATGACAAAGCCTTTTTTACTGACCTTCTTACTCCTACTGACCCAGATAGTGATTCTAGGTCAGGAAGAGTATGCCATTGCAGATGGAGAAACTGTCACCACCTGCTTTGGGACATTTGTTGATGATGGCACGGAAGGGCCCTATTCAGGAGCGGAACACACCTTCACCATCTGCCCAGACGTACCTGGAGATGTAGTGCAGATCTATTTCATCGGTTTTGATCTACAGACCAGCCCCAATCCCAATAACAGCGATGTACTCAATATCTATCAAGGAGATGATACTTCAGCGCCATATGCAGGATCTTATTTTGGTGATGACCTGGCCGGCCTGACCATCACCGGGAGTACCTCTAACCTCACCGGATGCCTCACTTTCGAATTCATCTCTCCGACCAATAATACCGGAGGGAATGCCGGTTGGATCGGCAACATTTCATGTACGACTCCATGTGATGCACCTACCCAGAATTCAACTATCCAGACTCCCGCACCACCGGTCGCAGGATTGGACAGTGTTTCTATCTGTATTGGTGATGAAGTGACTTTTTCTGGCTCTGGCTCTTCAGCCGCCCCAGGATTCACCATCGGTCAATACATATGGAATTTCGATGATGGTTCCGAGTCCGATACCCTGAGCGGTATCACAGCTTCTCACACCTTCAATGAAGCGGGAGAATTCTTGGTCAGCCTGACGGTAGAAGACAACAATGGTTGTCAAAGTTTGAATGTCACACCCTTACAGATCATTGTCAGTACGCTTCCAGATGTTCAGATAGATTATCCGAATGAGACCTGTATCGGGGAGACCATCACCCTTGGAGCTACTGCTGAAGGAGTCACTTGGACAGCCTTACCTCCGCAGGTAGTTGCTGGAGAGACCTACTTGGCCGATGACCTTGGATTCGATTTCGAGTCTACGTTGACCTTTGACTTCTTCGAGCCGGATGCGACCTTGGAGAATTGTGACGATCTATTGCAGATCAACATCAATATGGTGCATTCCTATCTGGGAGATCTGGAGATGATCATAGAGTGTCCCGATGGGACTTCTGTAGTCCTACATGAATTCGGTTCTGGAGGTGGAGGAACCTATCTGGGAGAAGCCAATGATCCTGGTGTCGCACCTGGAGTGGGTTACGACTATGGATGGTCACCGCTGTCAACTATGGGTTTCTTCTATGAGAACTCCAACTGGACCAGTGTGAGCTATACCAATGCAGATGGTGATGCAGAGACTAATAATATCGTCAACCCGGGCATCTATCAATCCCAAGAGGACCTTTGTGATCTGGTCGGATGTCCATTGAATGGAACCTGGACCTTTATCGTGACCGACAATCTAGGTATCGATGATGGATACATCTTCGAATGGGGAATCGACCTCAATCCAGAACTCTTTCCTGGTGTGACCACCTTCACTCCGATCTGGGGTCAAGGAGCTGACAGCTCGGCTTGGGATGCAGGTCAGTTCATCACTTCCATCTCCGATGATGCCAACACCATCACCGTAGAACCCACTGAACCCGGGACGTACGACTATACCTATACGACATCCAATGACTTCGGTTGTTCCTACGATACCACCGTGACTATCACGGTACTGGATCCACTGCAGCCCAATGCCGGAGATGATGCGGAGATCAATTGCGAAGAACCCTATCAATTGAATGTCTTCCTAGACACCCAAGCTGCCGATGACTGCGTGTACGAATTGGTCCTGCTTGATACCTGGGGCAATGGCTGGTTCGGAGGAGAGGTGGAACTGATCGTGGATGGAACTTCCAGCTTCTACACACTGACCGATGCAGACGGTGTGAGTCTAAGTTTCGATATCCCAGTGAATCACGAGTCCACCATAGAGATCATCTATACACCAGGAGGTGTGGGAGCCACTCAGGATCCTTCCCAGAACGAATACATACTCTTCAATGCCAATGGCGATGTGGTCTTCTCCGATGGAGAGTTCGGCACAGAGCCGACCAGCGGATTAGCCTTCAATGGGCTGGCATTCTGCTATCCACCCGAACCCCCGCTAAGTTATAGTTGGACCCCGGTGGAGAACCTGAATAATCCGAGCGCACAGAATCCTACGGTCAACGGTCTGGTAGAGACTACCACATTCACCGTAGAGGTCTGGCAACCGAATCACCCTGATTGCCGATTTACCGATGAGGTGACCCTCTTCGTTTCAGGAGCTTTGGAAGCAGGTACCGACCTGGCCCTTTGTGCCATGCAATATCAGCTGGATGCAACGGATATCCCCAATGGAGAATGGACGGCCCCAGCAGGAACGGATGTCGTATTCCAGAATCCTACATCGCACAACACCATAGTCAGCGCCACCACACCGGGTGTCTATGAGCTCACATGGACCGACTTGGATGGCACCTCCTGCCCGACCTCCTCCACGATCGAGGTATCCTTCTTTGATGGCATCGATATAGATGCTACGGTCACCGAGCCTTTCTGCTTTGGAGAATGTACAGGTGAGATTCTGGTCACCGGTGCCAATGGGAATGTAAATCCCCCCTTGGCCGACTATACCTATGTCTTCTCAGCCGGTACGGAAGGGGCCACACCCAATGAGGCACTGGATCTATGCTATGGTACCTATACCGTCACGCTCAAAGACAATGATAGCTGTGCCACTTCCATCGAGGTATTTGTGGACCAACCCCCAGCACCCATCATCGATTCGGTGGCGACTACGCGGGAATCCTGTCTGGGAGCCTGTGATGGTGAATTGATCATCTACAGCCCTGTCGCTGAGAATTATAGTTTCGATGGTGGCGACACCTTCCAGTCGGATAGTGTGAACAATACCCTCTGTGGAGGTTTCTATGAAGTGGTGATCGCAGATCCCAACGGATGCGAGGGTAGTGCGGAAGCCTTGGTGGCCTCCCCCACTCCACCGGAAGCCCTTTTTGCCGCTGACCCGGTGCGCACAGGCATATTCGACCCACTGATCACCTTCACTAACTTCTCTGAGAACAATATCTTCAATGACTGGATGTTCGGGATAGAGAATAACGTGGGCACTTCGGAAGAAGAACATCCCTTCTTCCTGTTCCCCACGGTGCCTGACATCTACACGGTACAATTGGTCATCACTGATAGTATCGGTTGCACGGATTCTACTCGAGTGGATATCGAGATCATGGATGAATTCCAACTATTCGTTCCTACGGCCTTCTCACCCAATGACGATGGCATCAATGACATCTTCCGATTGGAGATACAGAATCTGGATCCGGTATTCTATACTTTCCAGGTCTTCGATAGATGGGGCACGGTGGTCTTCGAGACCAATGAGTATCCTACCCTATGGAATGGACAAGGACCCAGTGAAGAAGAGTACTATGTACCGGATGGCACCTATATCTGGAGGATACAGGCCAAACCTGCCACCGCTACCGATCGGATAGAGAAGATGGGTATGATCACTATTGTGCGTTGATCGCGATCTCGATTTTCGCCAGACTTTCTTGAGCAGAGATAGATTGATGGGATGCATCATAGATGGCCTTCCCTTCTTTAAGAATGATGATCTGGGGGCTTTGATGAAGCACGCCCGTGGATTCTGCAATAGCATTGGAAACATCCCTGTGGGCCAATAGGTCCAGATAATAGCAGGGATGATCACCTTGCCACTCTCTCTCGAATTCTCTAAGTACCATGCGACTGACACCACAGCGGGTGCTGTGCTTGAATATCAATTGCGGAGTATCATGTGACTTCTTTACTATTTGTTCCCACTGATCCAAGGAGCGAAGAGCGGTCCACATGGACTCGGGATCTGCATGATCCGAACTGTTCTTTTTGAAGAATGAGAATGCCATCACTGTTTGGTTCCTGGATAGACTTTCAAGGCCTCCCGTATGATCAATACCGACTCCAAAAGGTCTTCTTGCTTGAGTACATAGGCCAGTCTGACCTCATCTTTTCCGGCCCCTTCGGTCGCGTAGAATCCACTTCCTGGTGCCATCATGACAGTGCTCCCGTTCCATTGGAATTCTTCTAGGATCCACTGGCAGAAGCGGTCGCTGTCATCGATGGGTAAGCGTGCCATACAATAGAAGGCCCCTTTGGGCTTGGGACATAGTACGCCTGGAATGGATTTCAATCCATCCACCAGTACGTTGCGCCTCATGTTGTATTCCCGATTAACCTCATCGAAGTAACTCTGTGGGGTATCCAAGGCCATCTCTCCTGCGATCTGGCCCAGTGTAGGCGGACTGAGCCGGGCCTGTGCAAATTTCATGACCGTGTCGAGCACATCTTGATTCTTTGTGACCATGGCGCCCACCCGGGCACCGCACATGCTGTATCTCTTGGACACAGAATCCACTACGATCACATTCTGCTCGATCTCATTCAGTTTGAGACAGGAACGCGGAATGGCATCGTCATAGCAGAATTCGCGATAGACCTCATCGGCTATGAGATAGAGGTCGTGCTTTTTCACCAGGTCCTGCAAGGCCATCAATTCATCTGTGGTGTAGAGATAGCCGGTCGGATTGGCCGGATTGCACAGGATGATACCCTTGGTCTTATCGCCTACCTTCTCCTCGAATTCAGAGATGGGCGGTAGTGAATAATCGTCTTCGATGCGCGCGGTGATCGGAATCACTTTGACCCCTGCGGCCCGGGAGAATCCATTGTAATTGGCATAGAAGGGTTCTGGTATGATGACCTCATCGCCTGGATTGAAACAGGTCTGCAAGGCAAAGAGCAGAGCCTCAGACCCTCCGGTGGTCACGATCACATTGTCTACCGTGATGCGCGTACCCACCCGATTGTAGTAGTCTGCCAATTTCTCTCGGTAGCTCTGGAATCCCGCAGAGTGGCTGTATTCGATCACCTTGCGATCGATCTGGGTGAGTCCTTCCATCACCACTTCCGGTGTCTCTATGTCGGGCTGACCTATATTGAGATGATGTACATGGATACCTCGTGCTTTGGCACCCTCTGCATAGGGAACGAGCTTTCTGATGGGCGATGCGGGCATGGCCTGCCCTTTCTGTGAGATGGATGGCATACGCTATTCGAATTCGGACCGTGAATTTAATGTATCGCTACCAGCTAAGCAGTAAAAAACCCCTGCCACCGAAGTGACAGGGGTGTAAGATCTTGTTGAGTGAAGCTTACTTCACCACAGGAGCACCGGCAGGTGTCTCCTTGACAGGAGCAGAACCTTCTACAGGCGCCAGTACCTTACCTCTGATACGAAGGACCTTGGTAGGCTCGTTGGAGGCGTTGGACGTCACGGTGACACTCTTGTTGATAGGACCGACACGCTTGGTGTCGTATTTCACTTTCATGACCGTGCTTTCTCCTGGAAGAATCGGCTCTTTTGACCACTCAGGAACAGTACATCCACATGATCCTTTGGCATTGGAGATGATCAAAGGCTCATTTCCTTTGTTGGTGATGGTGAATTCGCAGTATGGATCACCGCCTTTCTCCAACTCACCGTAGTCGTGTACATCCTTATCTACTGAGATCACTGGGCCATTGGCCACTTCCGTCTGGGCTTGTGCAGTGAATCCTAGTAGGAGTACCGCAGCCAATAACATCAATGTATTCTTCATCGTATGGGTTTTTAATTGTTCGATTCTTTGTTTGAACTACACAAATCTACGGCCAAACTCTACCAAGGTTCCCGAATTAACAGCTCATTAACAATTTTTATCTGCTGATTATCAGCAATTTACAAAAAATGTGAGAATTTCTGGATTGCCTTTCTTTAGGGGCATGTACTACGTTCTCATTGTAATAGGTCTTATTGCGTGTGTCCTGTCTGTCAAAGACCGCATGTGGACATTGCTGGTCCTTTCGTTGGCTGCAGCGCTAGCTCCTCTGCTCTTCATTCTGGACCCCAGTGGTCTCTTTTACCATGCATTGGGACTGATGATCATGGTCTCGCTAGGACTGGGAGCACTCATGTGGCTCGATCGAGCTGGAGAATCCAAACGGAGTCGCTTGCTCATCCCTTTGACCTTGATACCATTTGTAACCATGCTCATCTTCAAATTGCTCAGTCTTCAGGGCATCCAAGTGGTACAGTATTCGCTCCTCATCACTGTGGGAGCATTCATCTATCTGACCATTGAGCGTAGACGATTCGATGGATACTGGTTCTTGCTGCTCTATTGCAGCGTATGGTCTTTGGTCATCTTCACCTTCTAGGTGGAGAGCTTCAGGTTCATCGATTATCTATGACTTCTACGCCTGGAAAGGCCGATCGGTCGAACTTGAATTCCGTGCTTTGGATATAGCCCGTATCGAAGGAAGTGATATTGTAGACCGTATCATTCCCTTCCTTACCTAGGATCATGGCACGTTTCATCTCCAGTGCTTCTGGATCGATGTAGATCTTGATGGTGTGGAATACCTTCTCTTGAGGCTCATTGGGAAAGAGCTTGACGATCTCACAATCTGTTCCATTCACGGTTTCTTCACCCGCATGCTGCGACTTGAAGCCGGTCTCCCAGATAGTGAATAGTTCTGCCGGCTCTATTCCTTCTTCATCGTAGATATCCTCGGCCAGATCGATCATTACCTCATTGCTCTTCTTGGAGTAGGTCCATACGTTCTCTCCATCACATATCACCATGATATCACCTAACTGGAGCTTATAATTATCCCCGGAGACTTTGATGCTCCCACTCTGATCCACTTCCATATCGGCCTGCTTGTCGATCATCTTGGAGCTGAAGGTGGCCGATACACTCTCAAACTGCTTCATCTTCTCGCTCAACTTACTAAGGATGGCTTCGGCCTTCTCATCTTGAGCATGGAGTGCATTGCCACTGAAAAGGGTCAGTGAAAGAATGGCTATCAGGAAAGGTATTGTCTTGAATTTCATAGATTCTCGAGGTTTTGATCCACTGAAGCCTCACTGTTCAAGAACTGTTCCAAAGTATATTCATCGGGGATGAGCACCTCTCTGGCCTTGGACCCTTTGAATGGACCTACGATACCTGCCGCTTCGAGCTGATCGATCAATCTGCCCGCCCGGTTATATCCGAGTTTCAACTTACGCTGGATGAGTGAGGTACTTCCCTGCTGATGACTCACGATGACCCGTGCGGCATCTTCGAAGAGTTCATCCCGGTCGCTTGCATCCAGGCCTCCTACTTCAGAGGCATTTTCATCGATATATTCCGGTAGGATGAAGGCTTCTGGATAGCCACGTTGATTGCCGATGAACTCGCAGATCTGTTCCACTTCAGGCGTGTCAACGAAGGCACATTGGAGTCTGATCACCTCAGAACCACTATTGAGGAGCATATCCCCACGTCCGATCAACTGATCGGCCCCACCAGCATCGAGAATGGTTCGTGAATCGATCTTAGAGGTAACTCGGAATGCGATACGTGCTGGGAAATTAGCTTTGATGGTACCGGTGATGATATTGACCGAAGGACGTTGGGTCGCTATGATCAAGTGTATTCCGATGGCTCGGGCGAGCTGGGCCAGTCGGGCGATGGGATTCTCCACTTCTTTGCCGGCCGTCATGATCAGATCGGCAAATTCGTCTACCACCAGCACGATATAAGGGAGGTAGCGGTGTCCATTCTCCGGGTTGAGCTTCCGCTTGATGAACTTGGCGTTGTACTCTTTGATATTACGCACTTGGGCGTCCTTGAGCAGGTCATAGCGTTGATCCATCTCCACGCAGAGGCTGTTGAGAGTAGTCACCACCTTGCTGGTATCCGTGATAATGGCCTCAGAGTCATCCCCAGGTAGCTTGGCCAGGTAGTGGCGCTCGATCTTATTGAACAAGGTCAGCTCCACCTTTTTAGGGTCCACCAGGACGAACTTGATCTGAGAAGGGTGTTTCTTGTAAAGCAGAGAAACGAGAATAGCATTCAAGCCTACGGATTTACCCTGTCCGGTAGCCCCGGCCATCAGTAGGTGAGGCATCTTGGCCAGATCGGTGACGAAGGTCTCGTTGCTGATGGTCTTCCCCAGTGCGATAGGTAGGGCCATTTCAGAATTCTGGAACTTGTCAGAAGCGATCACGGTGCGCATGGAGACCGTGTCGGGATTGGAATTAGGCACTTCGATCCCGATGGTCCCTTTACCAGGGATAGGAGCGATGATCCGTATGCCCAAAGCCGCCAGACTGAGTGCGATATCATCTTCCAGATTCTTGATCTTGGAGATACGCACTCCTGCCTCAGGCACGATCTCATAGAGGGTAACAGTCGGCCCTATGGTCGCTTTGATCTTGGAGATTCCGATCTTGTAATTCCCCAGCGTCTCGACTATCCGGTTCTTGTTCTCTTCGAGCTCCTCCTTGCTCACGCTGAGTTCATTTCCACCATAGTCGATCAATAGGTCGATGCCTGGTGCTTTGAAGGAGGATAGATCCAAGGTGGGGTCATACTCACCGAATTCCTTGGTCTTGGCGTTCAGTTCTTTCTCGGAAAGTACCTGCTCTTCTTTGGCCACTTCTACCTCTATCGAGAAATCATCCTCATTGGCATTGGAGTCCTTCTTTTCTGACTGAGGTACTTCTGGAGTGAGTTCTTGGCTGAGTGTGGGTTCTTCGTCATCATCATCAGAGAGGATATTGGCCAGAATCTCATCCTCTATTTCGATATCCTTTTCAGAGACCGGCATAGGAATGGATTCTGAAGGCCGATCGACTATGGTCTCCAGAGTATCATCACTTACACTCTCTACATCTGAGACCCCTGCCATCTGCAAGCGCCATTTGTCTTGGAGCCAGGCCATCGAACTATCCACCCAGGCAAAGCCCGGATTGAACACCACCAGGATGAACGAGAGAAGGCTGAATGCCAGAATCGCTACCGTTCCTACCCCACCGAAGATGCTTTCAGACCAAAGCGTGGCCTCGTAGCCTACCCGGCCACCCAGATGCACGGTAGAACTGAAGAAAACCCCGAAGAACAATGCGGACCAGATCAAGGTGAACGAAGCGATCCCTAGGGTCTGCCATAGGGGTAGGAAGTATTTCTTGGAAATGGCCTTCACACCGAAAAGGACCAATATGAAGGGAAAGATGAAGGAGGCTATACCGAAACCATTGTAGAAACTCGCATGGGAGATGATGGCTCCGAATTTCCCGAGCAGGTTCTTGACCTTGATGGTCTTATCCCCTAGCAGATCATTGACGCTTCCCATGAGGAAAGATTGATCTTCCTGCCAGGTGAAGAGATAGGAACAGTATGCGATGGTGACCAGCAGTGCGGTGAGACAAAGGAATAATCCGAATACACGTCTGGTACGTCTACTGCTCATCCACTGGGTCAAACGCGCAGTGCTCAGATCGAGCTTCTTCTTATTCTTCTTTTTCCCTTTTCGTGGTGTTCGCTTGGACTGGCCCTTCGACATAGTATCTGCTGTATTCAACAAATGTAGGAGTGGTCATCGCCCTTCATGGGGAAGAAGACCTCCTATATCAACAGCAGAATGTTGGCTCTATTGCCTAAGAAATGGGGGATTGATTCAGATGTCGAAAGAGTCCATCAACTTCTCGATCTCTACTTTGATGTACTTGTAGGAGACCATCTTGTAGTCCTCTGCCATCGAGAATTCTGACTCATCTATGGGCATCTGCTCCAGGTTCTTTGCCGTGAGTCGCAGTCTGATATCGAACATATCCACATCATAACCCATCAGAAATCCGTCCAGTTCTGAGAAAGGAGAGCACCAATTGGGGTTTTTCACCTTGATACGATCGGTATAGTAGATATCTATCTCTTCGGCCTCGATATCATAGAAGACTCCTTTGGCCTTCTTACAAGGAATCCCTGCCAAGGTGTCTATGATATCGGATTGGATGATGGTGAATGGTGGAAAGTCCAGCATCATCTCATCGATGTCCACTTTATCATACTCACAGGCCAATCGTTTCTTGAATATCTTGAGCATCTGGGAGTATTTCCGCTGCTCCGTATCCACGGTGATCCGATTCTTGAATACGCCACCGTAGGTGTTGAACTCTGAATTATACTTGTTTCCCTTGAAGTTGACATACATCTTCTCAGGTAGGATGGAGGACATGACATTGTCAGGCTCCATATGGGGGAAGGATACCGCATATTCTATGCGCCCTTCTTCGATATAGTCTCCAAAAATCGAGTTATCCTCAGTGCAGGAGACCCACACGGTGAATACTATCAATAGAAGGATTACAATTCCAATAACTCTCATAAATAGCTTGTCGCTCATAGCTTTGTACGTGAGGTGGATATCAAGGTTTCATGGCATGCCCAAACACGTATTTTTGGCGCCTACGAAATGGAAGGCATCATTCCCCATATCTATAGTGAAACTGGACGACTCAAGAAGGTCGTCCTAGGCAGTGCCGCGCTTATGGGTAGTACTCCTACATTGGAGGAGTGCTATGATGCCAAATCCTATGAAAGTGTACAACTCGGAATCTATCCTCAGCAGTCGGATGTACGCGAGGAGATGACTCAGTTCAGGGATGTACTGGAGTCACATGGCGTAGAGGTCTTCCGACCGACCGAGTTGGATGAACTCAACCAAGTTTTCGCACGTGATATCTGTATGGCTATCGGGGATCGGTTCATCATTCCCAATATCATCGAAGACCGGGCCGAGGAAGTGAATGGCATACAACATGTCATCTCGCAGATCCATGAAGACCATATCATTGAATTAGAAGAGGGCGTATATGTAGAAGGAGGCGATGTTATGCCTTGGAAAGGCTATCTATTCGTAGGCTATAGCCCTGAGGATGAGTTCAATAAGTACAAGACCGCTCGCACCAATGAAAAAGCGCTGAACCGACTCCGATCCTTATTTCCCTCCATGAAAGTGAGGGGCTTCCAATTGCACAAACACGATACCGATCCCCGGGAGGGAGTTCTCCACTTGGATTGCTGTTTCCAACCGATAGGTACAGACCAGGCCATCATCTATCGAGGTGGATTCAAGCACGAGGCCGATCTGGACTTTCTGGAGCATGTATTCGGCAATGAGAATCTGATAGATGTCGATCGGGAAGAGTTCTACTACATGTTCCCCAATGTCTTCTCCATCTCCACCGAAGTGATCGTCTCGAATTCGTCCTTCACTCGCTTGAATTCCGAACTGAGAGAGCGAGGATTCATGGTAGAGGAAATCAAGTATGACGAAGTCTCGAAGATGGGCGGGCTACTGCGATGCAGTACCATGCCTTTGATACGTTTAGATCAGGACAAATGAAACAGTATACCGACCACATACTCATGGTCTCTCCTGTGGCCTTCCGATACAACGAACAGACTGCAGAGAATAATTTCTACCAGCAGAAGTCAGGTCGTCATAGTGCCGATGAGATACAGGCCAAGGCCAGAAGTGAGTTCGAAGGTTTTGTAGAGGAACTGAGGGCACATGGTGTGGAGGTCACTGTGGTACAGGACACCTCCCATAAAGACACTCCCGATAGCATTTTTCCCAATAATTGGGTCTCATTCCATCGTTCTGGAACAGTGGTACTGTATCCCATGTTTGCTGAGAACCGCAGGACAGAAAGAAGGATTGAGATACTGGATCACCTCAAGGATAAAGGACTGCGTATAGACCAAGTGGTGGATATGTCAGAAGCTGAGAATGAAGGCCGCTTCCTAGAAGGCACCGGCAGTGTGGTGCTGGACCGTGAGAACAGGATAGCCTATGCCGCCATATCCGAACGGACAGACGAGCAATTGCTCTACGATTTCTGCAGAGAAATGGACTACCGCCCTTGTCTATTCCACGCAAACCAGACGGTAGGTGACGAAAGACTTCCCATCTATCACACCAATGTGATGATGTGTGTAGCCGATCGCTTCGTAGTGATCTGTCTGGATAGCATCGATGATCTGGAAGAACGTCATGAGGTGATAGAGACCATCGAGGACAGTAACAAGGAGATCATCGAGATCACTGAGGAGCAGGTCGAACAATTTGCCGGGAACATGCTTCAGGTAGAAGGTAAGAATGGCGCTCTTCTGGTCATGTCCAGTGCCGCCTATCACAGTCTGGACTCCGAGCAATTAGACCGACTTCAGAAATACAATGACATCCTGCACAGCCCGCTCGATACCATCGAAGCCTGTGGAGGAGGCAGTGCACGCTGTATGATGGCAGAGGTATTCCTACCTAAAAAGGATTGACAAATGGATGTAGCAAAGGAATTGGACCAAGAAGTCCGGTCTTATCTCGATGGATCAGCTGGTGAGCAATCATGGAATATTCAGTGGCAGAAGACCCGCAAGGATTTCAAGGGTGAGATGACCCTGGTCACCTTCCCCCTCACCAAAGCCCTGAAGAAATCCCCCGAACAGATAGGGGAAGACATCGGTCAGCACCTGAAGGAATCGAGCGATATCGTAGCGGATTATAATGTGGTCAAGGGTTTCCTCAATCTGGAACTGAGTCATGCTTTCTGGGTCGCCCGATTGAAAGACATGCACGATCAGGAGCGATATGGAATGGCCGAGCCGGATTCCAAAGATCTGCTCATGGTGGAGTACTCCTCACCCAACACCAACAAACCTCTCCATCTCGGACATCTGAGAAATAATTTCTTGGGCTGGTCGGTATCAGAGATCCTCAAAGCACATGGTCATCCCGTCAAGAAAGTGCAGATCATCAACGATCGAGGTATACACATCTGCAAATCGATGTATAGTTGGTCAGTGAGTGAGGACAAGCTCACTCCGGAGAGCAGCGGGATAAAAGGCGACCTCCTGGTCGGCAAATACTACGTGGATTTCGATAAGAAGTATAAGGCTGAGCTAGCCTCTTTGGTAGAAGAAGGAATGAGTGAAGAGGAGGCCAAAAAGCAAGCTCCAAGTATGCTGGCCGTCCGAGAGCTATTGCGCCAATGGGAGGAGAAAGATCCTGAGACGCGCGCATTGTGGAATAGGATGAATGAATGGGTCTATACCGGATGGAAAGCCACCTATGATCGCATGGGTGTCTCATTCGATAAGAACTACTATGAATCGGAGACCTACCTGTTGGGCCGCAAGGTCGTATTAGAAGGAGTTGAGAAAGGCATCTTCAGCCAAGACCCCGATGGGTCCATATGGGTAGACCTCACCGATGAAGGACTCGACCGCAAGATCCTTCAACGATCGGACGGCACGACTGTATATATGACGCAGGATATCGGTACGGCCATCATGCGATTTGAAGAAAATCCCGGGCTTGCCGCTCAGATATATACTGTAGGAAACGAGCAGGAGTACCATTTCAAAGTCCTATTCCTCATTCTGGATAAGCTAGGATATTCTTGGGCCAAGAACTGTCACCACCTGAGCTATGGGATGGTAGAGCTCCCGCAAGGCAAGATGAAGACCCGTGAGGGCACCGTAGTAGATGCCGATGACCTGATGGAAGAGATGGTAGAGACGGCACGGGCCACTACAGAAGAACTAGGCAAATTGGATGGAATCGATGAAGATGAAAGCCAGGATCTCTTCGAATCGATAGGTCTGGGTGCATTGAAGTACTTCCTGTTGAAGGTGGATCCCCGTAAACGGATGATGTTCAACCCTGAAGAATCCATCGATTTCACGGGCAATACTGCTCCGTTCATCCAGTACACCCATGCCCGCATCAAGAGTATTCTAAGACGTTACAAGGGTCAGGCTGCGGTAGAGACCGGTCATCCCTTACATGAAAAAGAGCGGGATATCATCGTTGTGTTGAATGGATATCCCTCGATCATTGAAGAGGCAGCCGAACAATACAGCCCTGCTCTGATCGCAAACTATATCTACGATCTGGTCAAGACCTTCAATCACTACTACCAAAGCGTCCCTATCCTATCCGATGACGATGCTCCATCAGTGGTGCAAACACGGATAGCGATACTGGAAACCGTAGCCAGAGTCATATCGAGCGGAATGCGCCTATTAGGAGTGAGGGTACCTGAGCAGATGTGATCAGAATCTGAATCCCAAAGTGAGCATGAGGGCGTGTACCTCATCCTCTATCTCAGCCGCAGCGATGATATCGGGATCGTAGGGATAATAATCCGAGACACTGCGAGAAATGCGATAGGCGAGGTCTAGATTGAAGCGGTCCTTACGGTATCCCAAGCCGGTAGAATACTGATATCTATCAGCACTGCTGATGGTCAGGCCTTCTTCAAATGGGCTGGGATAATAGGCGAAACCACCACGAAGACTAATGGTCTTGTATCTCCACTCCCCTCCTATTCTGAGATTGCCTACAGGCACATATTGTCTGGCAATCTCATTGTTCTCGACACTGAAATCCAGATCGGTACCTGCCGCACGACTGAATTTCGCCCCACTGAAATCCAGGTATTCATATTCTATGTTCAGTGCCGCTTGCTTAGCGATGATCAGTCCGAGACTGGCTGTTAATCGGCTAGGTGACCTGAATCTATATTGATTCAAGCCTATGGCAAAAGAAGATTCGGCATAGGTATCCCCGTTGTCGAATCTAGAATACCAGGAAGTAGACCAGGTATTACTGAAAGAGAACCAGGTCGGGGAGGTATAAGAACCTCCTATACGGATGTTGTCGGTGGCTCGATAGATGGCGCCCAATTTGATGTTGACCCCATCCCCTCTGACTTCCAAGTCCTGATCGAATTCGTAGAAATCCAATTCGGTCATACCGGTATCCACCACGGTCTCTCTGAAGAGCATCAGTTCATCTCGTATGGCCCGCTGAAAGGCCATGGAAAAACCGATATATAAGCGATCATCGTAGTTGGCGGCCCCACCGAAGACGGTCTCTGACATCCGTCCGCGCTGAGATATCGAAATATCCTGGTCCAGTCGTGTTCCATCCGGGATGACATCTTCATAGAAGAACCCATCGGAATCGACATAGGGGTCTATCAAAAAGGTGAAATATGCTGGTGCGATATAGAATGGATCATAGCTGATGATATCATTGGTGTCCACCCCTAGAGCTTCACCAGCGATCAGGTCGAGCAAGGAGCTCTCATCTTGTCGCCCATTCAAGGTCCTATCTGCATGGAAATCCTTCAGCCGATTGAATGCAAATCCGAACTGCGCATATTTCCATTTATCATGGTCCAATTCATAGACTTGAGCATAGCCCAAATTGGTGAAAGCAAAGTCTATGTCGCTTTCTTCTATTTCATTCCCGTAGTAAGATGAGTTCGTGTTTGATGTGATCAGAGCCGGGGTCAAGGTGAATTCACCGCTTCTGAAAAGCCCCAATCCAGCCGGATTGGTCGACATGGTAGAGATGTCCCCACCGAGCGCACCGAAGGAACTTCCCATTGCACTGAATCTGGCACTTCCATAGATATCATGAGAACTATAAAGCATTACATCTGACTCGCTCTGTGCCTGGATCGAGACACATGCGAAACTCAGCCATGCTATGCTCAGCGCAGCCCATAAATGATTCAATTCTCTGATCATCGTCTACCTCCTGAACGGCTTCCTCTTGTTGACGCTGGAGGTTTGGTGGTGGTGGAACTGCGTTTGATGCTGCTCCCGGTCGATCGTGAAGGACTACTGGACCGTACGGTCGATCGCGGTGTAGAAGTCCGTGATGTATTCCGTTGGATCGTAGAGTTCGAATTGGGTCTGGAAGGTCGCGATATCTCTCTCTGTCGAGGTGTTGGAGACGGTCGCACTTCTCGAGAAGGCTTGTACTGCCCATTATCCCGGACTGGACGTGTATCCCTGTCAGGGCTTGAGAAATCCGTTCGTGTTGGCCTAGGTGCGTAGTAGTCCTGACCTTGGGTCGTAGCGGGTCTGCTTGTATTGGTTGCAGGTCGAGTGCTTGAAGGTCGCACCTCCCTATCGACCGGTCGTTGAGCCGGTGATGTTCCTGCTACTCGTGGCTTCTGCCAATCGTTCTGCACAGGACGGGTTCCTTGTTCTACAGGACGTGACCCTTGATCAACGGGACGTGTTCCTTGTACTACGGGACGTGTTTGTGTGTTGGCATCAGTAGGCTGAGCAGTGGGTCTGAGGTCCTGCATTCCACCGGTCGCTACTTCTGACTTGACTCCTCTGCCCAATGAGTTGGTCGCACGTGATGTGAACGAACCGATGGAATTGTATTGTCCTCGATAGATAGGAGTGCTAGAATAAAGTCCATCACCGTAGCCGAATCCTCCGTAGGAAGGGCAATAGGCATTCCCATACAGCCCGTAGGGATTATAACCCCATCCGCCATAAGAGTAGAAAGGATCATAGAATCCGTAGCCTCCCCAACCGTAGTTGAAGCCGGCCGACCAACCGAAATTGTTGTTCCAACCGAATCCCCAACCTGGACTGAATCCATAAGGTCTCCATGGTCTTGGCCCCCAAAAGAATGGGTCATAGGCGTTCCAATAATTGTATGTAAGAAATGGATCGTAGTATCCGAAACCGAAATTGGCCCGAGGACTGAATCTCCTCATTCGATTGGAATAGTAGTAGTCATCGAAGTAGTAGTTATTGACCACTTGGTCACGCGTGCGATACTCTTCGATCGACTCAGGGTCGTAATAGTCTTCTTCATACTCCGTATCCACGGGGTCGGTCACTTCTGAATCGATATACGCATCATCTACCGTGGCCACCAATTCCTCATCGCCAGGCGAGTAATAGACATCGTCATAGGAACTCAGCTCTTGCGAACCCGCACAACCCACAAGGATTACCGCGAGGGACATTATAGTCAGGGTATGAAAGATATTTCTCATCGATTCAGATATTAAAGGACATGATGAGGATAGTGTCGATCCTGAAAACGTCCGTTTTAAATTTAGCTACTTTTGGCCACACTCTTGAATTATCAGCAAAATCCGTACCATATCCAAGGAGTCGAGCCTTGATTCCCAGCGGATTATGAGCGGTCTATAAATTACGATGCTGTCCCATGGCTAAAGGACTTACGAGCAGAGCAGAGAATTACTCGGATTGGTACAATGAATTGGTAGTAAAGGCCGACCTGGCCGAACACTCCGATGTACGTGGATGCATGGTCATCAAACCCCATGGTTATGGGATATGGGAGAAGATGCAACGCACCTTGGATGATATGTTCAAGGCTACAGGTCATCAGAATGCCTATTTCCCGCTATTCATTCCCAAATCCTACCTGAGCAAAGAAGCCGACCATGTGGAAGGATTTGCCAAGGAATGTGCGGTAGTCACCCACTACCGCCTGAAGAATGACCCAGATGGCTCAGGTGTTATCGTGGACCCCGAGGCGCGCTTGGAAGAGGAACTCATCATTCGCCCGACCTCAGAGACCATCATCTGGAATACCTACAAAGGCTGGATCCAATCCTATCGCGACCTCCCCTTGCTGATCAACCAATGGGCCAATGTCGTACGATGGGAGATGCGTACCCGGCTCTTCTTACGTACGGCTGAGTTCCTCTGGCAAGAAGGTCATACAGCTCATGCCACCGCAGAAGAGGCCGTGCAAGAAACTCGGCAGATGCTGGATGTCTATTCTGACTTTGCCGAGAATTACATGGCCGTGCCTGTGATCAAAGGGGTCAAGACCGAAAGCGAGCGATTTGCAGGAGCTGTGGATACCTACTCTATCGAAGCTCTGATGCAGGATGGTAAAGCGCTCCAGGCAGGTACCTCCCACTTTCTCGGACAGAATTTTGCCAAAGCTTTCGATGTGCGTTTTGCCAATAAGGAAGGAGTACAGGATTATGTTTGGGCCACTTCTTGGGGGGTCAGCACCCGCTTGATGGGAGCTTTGATCATGAGTCATTCGGATGATGCCGGACTGGTCATTCCTCCGAAACTCGCACCATTACAGGTCGTGATCGTCCCGATCTACAAGGGAGAGGAACAACTGTCCTCCATCAGCGCTGCCGTCAATGAACAGATCCTTCCTGCCCTCAAGGAGCAAGGGATCAGCGTCCGATTCGATAATGCAGATACCAAGAAACCCGGATGGAAATTTGCAGAATATGAGCTGAAGGGTATCCCTGTGCGATTGGCCATCGGTCCTCGGGATCTGGAGAATGGCACCGTAGAAGTTGCTAGGCGGGATACCAAATCCAAAGAGACCATTGCAATGGCCGAGCTCGGTGAGCACATTCCTCAACTCCTAGAGGACATACAGAATAACCTCTTCGACCGAGCCAAGAAATTCATGGACGAGAATACTCGTACTGCAGATTCCTATGATGAGTTCAAGGATATCTTAGATACAAAAGGCGGATTGGTCTATGCCCATTGGGACGGAACCGCAGAGACCGAGCAGAAGATCAAAGAGGAGACCAAGGCCACCATCCGCAACATCCCATTGGATAATCCTTTAGAAGCAGGGACTTGTATCTACTCTGGAAAACCATCAGAACAGCGAGTCTTGTTTGCCAAATCCTATTGATCATGCCTGGAGAGAACAAAGACCTTCTCATAGAGACCATCAAGGAGCGATCCTGTCTTAAGCGCAATGTCTACGAGAACACTGTTGAGCAATTCGAGTCGCTTAATAAGGTACTCGCAGCATTTGCCACAGAATTGGATGAAAAAGTGCACTCTTTCGATAAGCGCTTAGAGATCAAATTCGAGGAAGTGACTCGCTTCGAGAGCAGACTCACCATGGCGGGGGATACCCTTATCTTCTACATGCACTCCAATGTCTTTCAATTCCCTCAGGGTCATCATGTGTGGAATACGAGCTATGTCAAAGAGAATAATGACCGCGCTTATTGCGGCATCATCCACATCTACAATTTCTTAGCTGACTCTTTCAGACTCAACCGTGTCAACGACATAGGATATATGATCGGGAGGGTCTTCGTCAATTCAGAGGACCACTATCTGGTAGAAGGGCGAAGACAGTTGGGATACCTCTACAATGACTTCGTCAATAACACATTGGACGCAGAGACCTGGAAGCGGGTCTTGGAATCGGCCTTGCTCTACAGTTTGGATTTCGACCTACTGGTACCTCCATACAACCAAGTCAACACGACCTCGGTCAGAGAAGTGAATCAGATAGGCAAGACCCACGCTATCAAGACCGGCAAGCGCTTCGGCTTCCAATTCTCGGCTGAAAGGGAGGATGAGATCAGGTCCTGATTTTTTGGTGGTGTCTATTGTTCCAAGTACAAAATGTTTTAGATTTGCACTCCATTTATAAAAATGGCCCGTTCGTCTAGTGGTTAGGACTCCAGGTTTTCATCCTGGCAACAGGGGTTCGATTCCCCTACGGGCTACTTAAGATAAGACAACATGGCGAATATCAAGTCAGCAATGAAACGTATCAGGTCCTCTGAGAAGAGACGTGTGCGTAACAAGTATTACCACAAGACCATGCGTAATGCTGTCAGAGACCTACGTGAACTGACCGACAAGAAAGAGGGTGAGAAGAAATTCCCGGAGGTCGCAAGCCTGATCGATGGATTGGTAAAACGCAATATCATCCATAAGAACAAGGCTGCCAATCTCAAATCCAAATTGGCCAAGCACGTAGCTTCATTGGGCTGATATATCAAGAAATCAAGATAAAGAGACCCTGCTCAGAACGAGCAGGGTTTTTTGTTTCACCTCAGCTATATTTAGCCCATGCAGGATCATGCCCCTATCACCACTTGGGCCGAGGATGACCGCCCGAGGGAAAAGCTCCTTCTCAAAGGAAGAGCCGCACTGAGCGATGCCGAATTGATTGCCATACTCATAGGCTCAGGCACCAAGGAGCTGAGCGCAGTCGACCTTTCCAAACAGATACTGGCGGGGAGTGGCCATAGCCTCAATGACCTAGGTAGACTCAATGTCGAAGAACTCATGCGCTACAAAGGCATAGGGGAAGCCAAGGCCATCACCATCATCGCGGCTCTCGAGCTGGGAAGAAGGAGGCGGGCAGAACACTCCGAAGAACGGCCTCAGATACGCTCCAGCAAGGACGCCTATGAACTCATCGCACCTGAGATAGACGATCTTCATCACGAGGAATTCCTGATGCTCATTCTCAATCGAAACAACAAGGTCACCCATCGGGAGAAGATAAGCGCTGGAGGTGTGGCCGGCACCGTGGTCGACCCCAAGATCATCTTCAAGACCGCTCTGGACAAAAGAGCCTCGGCCATTATTCTGGCACATAACCACCCTTCGGGTAATCTCAGTCCGAGCAAGCAGGACATCGCTCTGACCGAGCAGGTCAGGTCGGCTGGAAAACTGCTGGATATAAGCGTACTCGACCACCTGATCATCAGCACCCAGGGCTTCTACAGCTTTGCCGATGAAGGCCTCATGTAATGAGTAAGAGACCCCATGTGATGCAAGTGGTAGGGGCGCGACCCCAGATCATCAAGAGTGCAGCTATCGAGCGGGCAGTACACACAAACTATGCTGATCGATTGGAATTGAGCACACTGCATACCGGTCAACACTATCACAGGGAGATGTCCTCTGTATTCTACACAGAGCTAGGTCTGACCTCTCCACAGATCCAACTCGATACAGGGAGTGGAAGCCATGCCACACAGACCTCCGAGATGATCAAGGGATGCGAATCCGCATTCAAGGACATAGTACCTGATGCAGTCATGGTATATGGGGATACCAACAGCACACTGGGAGCTGCTCTCGCAGCCTACTCCCTAGGAATCCCGGTCATACACGTAGAAGCCGGCCTTCGCTCATTCGATCGGAGCATGCCTGAAGAATGCAATCGCATCGCAAGTGACCATCTATCTTCTTTCCTGTTCTGCCCTACTCCAACAGCAGTACAACACCTCCAACAGGAAGGTCTGGTGGCTCACGATGAAAGGCCTAGCTTGGAATCACCGGGAATCTTCATGACCGGTGATATCATGTACGACAACCATCTGCACTTTACGGAACAGCCCATCGACCTTTCATCCATTCCAGGACTGGACGATCTTCCTGAAGAATTCATACTTGCTACCTGTCACCGACCGGTCAATGCCGATGACCCTGAAGTGCTTACCGGCATACTGGGTGCATTGGAAAGGATAGGCACAGAACTCGCCCCGGTCATTCTACCGGTACATCCACGTTTGAAAAAGCATGCCAATCTGCTCGATCGCCATGGAGGCTCGAACTCTTTGAGACTGATTCCTCCTGTGGGTTTTCTGGAGATGATCGCTTTGGAAAGTAGATGCAGAATGGTCATCACTGATTCTGGAGGAGTGCAGAAGGAAGCCTTCTTCTCTAAAAGGCCATGTGTGGTCTTACGTGAAGAGACGGAATGGACCGAACTGGTAGACAATGGAAATTCCCTTCTGGTAGGAAATGAGCCGGATCGGATCATCCGAGGAGCGATAGACCTTTGCCAGCAAAGTTTTGATTACCCACCTTTATACGGAAACGGAAAGAGCGCAGAGGAGATCTGTCACATTCTCTCAAAGAATCTGTCATGCTGACCATTTACTCGGATAATATCAGCCCGCGATTGAGCTATATCGCAAAGGTCCTGTTCGAGGATTTATTGGACTGTCCCGTTATCCTCACCTCGGATCGATCGGGCCTACAGGGTACTTCGGCACTGAACTATTCTCACGAGACAATCGATGGGATACCTTATATCCGCCCTCACTCCTTGTTGTTTGAGCAGGGGGTGCGGTCCATCGGGCAATCATTCGATGATGCAGGCAAGCTCTTCCCTGTAGACTCCGACCTAGTGGATCAGGACATCCTGGCTGCCAGCTTCTTCCTGCTTACGCGCTATGAAGAATACCTTCATCCCGACCGGGACAGGTACGGCAGGGCAAAAGCATCTGATTCATTGCTATTCAAAGCGGGCCTGATCGAACGGCCCGTGGTAGATGAATGGGTCATCCAATTGTACCAGGCCTTGCGTCATCGGTTCGCCAGTCTGCCACCTATTCAACGCGAGTTCGAAGTGCTTCCCACCTTTGATATAGATGTCGCCTATTGCTATAGGGGAAGAGGATTCTGGCGCAGATGGAGAAGCTCGCTCAAGGACCTCTTCACCCTGAAATGGGAACGATGGAAAGAACGCAGAAGGGTCCTGAACGGTGAGCAAGCCGATAACTTCGACAGCTACTCCTATCAGCAGCGCATCTGTGCCCAATCGGGGTCCAAGTGCAAGCACTTCTTCTTGCTAGGCAACTACGGTCCATTGGATAAGAATCTATCGCACCGACAGCCTATTTTGAGGACTCTTATCCAAGACATCTCCTCATGGAGCGATGTAGGCATCCATCCCAGTATGCGGTCTCACGAAAAAGAGCGCATCCTGAAGAAAGAGATCGGCCGTTTGGAGAAGATCACCGGTCAGAAGACAACCCGCAGCAGACAGCATTACCTGAAGGTGGAACTTCCTGAGACCTACCGCAGATTGATCCGTCAAGGGATCGAGGAGGATTATTCGATGGGCTATGCCGATCATATTGGGTTCAGAGCAGGAACCTGCACAGCCTTCCGCTGGTATGACCTTCTCAGCGAAGAGTCCACTCCACTTTATGTAGTGCCTACACACATCATGGATTCCAGCTTGAAGGATTACATGGGATTGGATAGGGAAAGCGCCACAGAGCGAGTTCTACAATTGAGAGAAAGCGTACAAGCAGTCAACGGTACCTTGGTCGTCTTATGGCACAATCACTCTGCAGCCCGTCAAGGGGAATGGGTGGGATGGCGCAGTGTGCTCGAGAGCGCACTTTTCGGCTGAAGAGGCTGTACAGCGAACCTAGATACAATTCACTCTCTTAGACAGACCGAACAAGCATGGACAAACTCGTAATCGCAGGAGGAACAGGAACGATCGGACAGTTCCTCATCCAGCATCTCAAGGAACGTTTTTCAGACATCGTAGTACTCAGTCGATCGGCAGGCAGTGGGGATGGCTTTAGAAAGGTGAAATGGGACGGGAAGGAACAAGGTGCATGGAGTCGTGAACTGGATGGTGCTGATGTGGTGATCAATTTGGCAGGAAAATCCATCCAATCCCGCTTTACCGAATCAAATAAGAAGGCGCTATATGATTCACGGGTCGATACGACCACGACTATAGGAACAGCGATACAATTGGCCGAGCGACCACCACATATTTGGTTCAATGCCTCAGGTGCGGCCATCTATCCGGCCACTGGGCCAGCGCAAGCCAATGATGAAACGGTGAAAGAGATCGGTGAGGGATTCAAATCTCAACTGAGCGTGGCCTGGGAAGAAGCAGCTTTGAAATTCCAGCGAGAAGGCACCCGTCAGGTCATCTTACGTATCACCCCAGTACTCAATGCTGAGGATGGATTCCTCCCTCCTATCCTACGTATCACACGCTTAGGACTGGGAGGTAGACAAGGTAGCGGAAAGCAGATGGTCAGTTGGATCCACTACCAGGATCTCTGTAGGGCGGTGAAATTTATCATGGACCATGAAGGGCTCTCCGGCATCTTCAATCTGGCCGCTCCAGGTCCGCTGACCAACGCAGACATGATGCGTAAGCTGAGAAAGGCTATAGGCATGCCATTCGGCCTGCCCGCTCCTGCTTTTGGAATAAAGTTAGGCGCGTACATCATGGGCATAGAGCCCAGTCTGATATTGGAGAGTAGCCATGTCGTGCCCGGAGCCTTGCATAAAGCTGGATTCGATTTTTCCTATCCCGACTTCGAATCTGCCATCGAAAACCTGATATGAGGTTCTCTGGGTAGAGATATCTTTGACACAAAGAATTCCCTATGCTCAGAGATCTCAGTCTAGAACGTTCGGTATGCAATCATTTCATTGCCGAGATCAGGGATGTGGATGTCCAGAAGGACCCACTTCGATTCAGAAGGAATCTAGAGCGCATAGGAGAAGTAATGGGTTACGAGATCTCCAAATTGATGGACTACGACCCGCAGAATGTCACCACACCTTTAGGGAAGATCGACCAGATGCTCATGAAGAATCAGCCCGTGATCGTGTCGATATTGCGCGCAGGGCTTACCATCCATCAGGGCATGTTGAATTATTTCGATCGTGCTGAGAATGCCTTTGTATCCGCCTACCGCAAACCCCATGGGAATTCTGATGAGATCGAAGTGGAGGTAGAATATATCGCATGCCCGGATCTAGAAGGCAAGGAATTGATCCTCTGTGATCCCATGTTGGCCACAGGCACCTCTTTGATACTTGCATATGAGGCATTGATTGAAAGAGGTACACCTTCCAAAGTGCATGTAGCCTGCGCTATCGCAAGCAATGTAGGCATACGCACCATTCAAAAACATCTTCCAGACAACACCACCATACATTGCGGAGCCATCGACCCTGAACTCAATGACATGTCCTACATCGTTCCCGGATTGGGTGACGCAGGAGATCTGGCCTATGGGGCCAAGCAGTGATGGATAGCGAACTGTACGAATATCTAGCATGGTTCCTACTCGCAGTGATCAAGTTCGTTATCACTCCGAGTACTATGATCGCTGCTGGCTATAGCTGGACGACCACCTTTGTCTTGGTGTCGATCTCATCATCCATCGGATTCAGTGCATTCTATTTTTTTGGTGACCTCATCTTCGGCAATCTGAATCGCATGCGCAAACGACCTGCTAGGCGATTCACCCGATTGAATAGACGCATCATCCGTATCAAGATGAAATACGGGATACGGGGAATGGGTGTCATCGCAGGTATCATCTCCGTGCCCATTGCAGGATTGGTGACCGCTAAATTCTTTCGAGAACCTGCCAGAGCTATCCCTTCCATGATGCTGGCATTCACCGTATGGACCTTCATGCTCACATCGGTCTCTTGGCTGATCAGAAACTTATTCAGTGGATAGATATAGAGACCTTTTCTTCGACCTGGATCACACCCTCTGGGATTTCGACACCAATTCCCGGAGCGCTCTCCAAGAGTTGTTCAATGACTATCTGAATCCGCTATCCACAGATTTCGATCGTTTTCATCAGACCTATGTGGAGGTCAATGACAACTACTGGCAGCAATATAGAGCGGGTAGAGTGACCAAGAAGGTGTTGCGTATCGGTCGTTTCCGTGATGCGCTTATCCGATTCGGATTCGATGATGAGGCCCTCTCCTGGACCTTGGCCGACCAATATGTCAAACGCAGCCCGTATCAGACGGCACTCTTTCCCTATGCCATCGAGACATTGGAGTATCTACGTGAGAAGGGCTATCAGATGCACATCATCACCAATGGATTTGAAGAAGTGCAGCACATCAAACTCGAACAGTCGGGTCTATTACCCTTCTTCTCCAAGGTGATCACTTCTGAGATGGTAGGACAGCGGAAACCTCACGAGCGGATCTTCAGAAGGGCCATGCAAGAGGCGACCACCACTCCGGATGTGTCCATCATGATCGGGGATAATCTCGAAGCCGATATCAAAGGAGCACAACACTTCGGGATGGATCAGGTATTCTTCAATCCGTATCAGAAGGCGCAGGACATACGTCCCACTTATGTCATCGAAGAACTACGGGAGTTGAGAGAGATTCTCTGAGATCTCAAGCCGACTGGCGCATATCATTGAACATGCGCAGGATGAGTCCATCGGAAAGACCCAATCGCGGTACGATCATCTCCTCCACTCCGGCAAATAGCATGGAGTCCAGATAGATATCAGCCGCAGGGATGATCACATCGGCCCGGTCAGGTTTGAGTTTCAGCTTGTGTATACGTTCCTCATAGCTGTGATCCAAGAGCCAGTGTTTCACCTTGAGGATCTCTTGAGGAGAGATGTTACTCAGTTGGGTCTTACCTGATTCTTTATAGATCCGGTTGATATTCCCTCCCGTGCCTATGCCTATGACCTTCTCGTCCATCTGCTTGATCTTGGACGCAAATTCCTTCAGTCGGGTCCATTCATCGGGGTCGACCTTGCCATAGAGCTCTCTGACCGTACCTATCTTGAATGAACGGGCAAGAATTCGCTCCCCATTACGGATCAGGCTGAACTCGGTGCTCCCTCCTCCTACATCTATGAAGAGATACAGTTGCTCGGGATCCAGATTCTGTGTTCGGAAATTGGCCATCAGGGCCTCTGCTTCATCTTCTCCACTGAGTATCTCGAGATTAACGTTGGATTCGGACCGGATATATTGCACCACTTCTGATCCATTCTCCGCTTCTCGCATAGCTGAAGTGCTGCACGCTCTATATTCGATGACTCCTTGCACTTCCATAAGGAGTTTGAAGGCCTGCAAGGTTTGCAGTAACTGGTTCTGCTTGGTACGACTTATCGCACCAGAAGAAAACACATCTGCCCCTAGACGAATGGGTACGCGGGTATAACAGATCTTGAAAGAGCGGAAGCTTCCCTCGAATTCATGGACCTCTTTGATGATCAACCTCACCGCATTCGTTCCTATGTCGATCGCCCCAAACCTCATGGTCGTGTGCAAGATTACTGCATCTTGGACCGTTCTTTGTGTTTAACTTCATTGAAAAATCAACGATCACCGAAGCCATGCGAAGTATCTGGACCGCTTTCCTATTTCTGATCCTGACTGGCACGCTCAGTGCTCAAGTTCCTGAGGACACTGTACAATTCTCAGACCTCAGGCCTGTAGATGGTGTATTTACCTTGGATGATGAGCCCTATACCGGTGAGGCATATTTCATAAAGAAAGATGGGACTCCGATGGCCATGCGCAGTTATGTGAATGGCGTGAAGCAGGGATTATGGCGCACCTGGCACCCCAATGGAAATATGTTCAAAGAAGGTACGGTGATAGATGAGAAAGAACACGGGGAATACAAGGAGTACTATGAGAACGGGATTCTACGCTATCAATATCACTACGACATGGGCAAGAAGACCGGAAGGTGGTTGGGATGGTATGAAGATGGGACCATCTATACCGAACGGAATTTCAAGGACGATCAACTCCACGGGAGATTGGTGCACTACGATGAGAATGGGGAACCGCGTATGACAGAGGAATATAGGGATGGGAAAGTCATCGCTTCGGACCGGTTCAAGACCAAATCGGGAGATGTGAAGATCGAACGGAAATAAGGGTCGACTTTCGAATTATAAGAATCACCGTACTAAGCTGATCAACCGCCCAGACCACCGATGCTGTCCATCTGTATACCCGTATTTCAAAGACCGATTCAGACCTTGGTCGATGACCTACTCCAGCAAAGCCGGTCGCTAGAAGTCGAGGTAGAGATAATCTTGATCGATGATGCCTCCGATACTGAGATACGGCAGAAGAACCGGCAGATCCATAGTGAGATAAACTATATCCAACTGGACGAGAATATCGGTAGGGCGCGTATCCGGAACCGATTCTTAGAACATGCATCCCATGGGCATCTCCTATTCCTGGATTGCGATGGACTGGTCTGCCGGGATGATTTCTTGAAGCATTATATTGACTCCATCCGGTCGCATCCGGATAAGGTCATCTGTGGAGGAAGGCTATATCCGCAGCAGGAACCTCCTACTGCTCAGAGACTTCGATGGACCTATGGAAGAAAGCGGGAATCTCGATCGGCAGCTCAACGGAATACGCATCCGCATCAAGGGTTCATGACCAACAATTTCGTGATTCTCAAATCCGTTCTTGCGGCCATTCCCTTTGATGAGCGCCTGACCGACTACGGACATGAGGATACGCTGATGGGTATCGAATTAAGGAGGCGAGGAGTCGACATTCTCCATATAGATAATCCCATTCTCAATGATCATCTGGAAGAGAACGATGTCTTCTTGATGCATACTGATAAAGCCCTGTCTAATCTGCACTTCATCGTCAAGAATACTTCATATGCTGAAGAACTCTTTGCAGATGTGCGTCTCCTGCGCATCTATAGGAAAAGTGCTCCATTGCGGTTCATTCTCGGGCCACTCTTCCGTGTGCTAAGTCCCATGATCAGGAGGTCATTGGCCGAAGGGAGCTCCTCACTCCTACATTTTGATCTGTATAGATTGGGAATGCTTCAGGAGACATTCAGGCTAGGAGCTGACTCAGAATAGCATAAGGAGGTGTACATCACCTTCTCCGCTCAGCACACTGCACACAGAACACACTCTCTGGCATCAACATCAGTCTGCCCACCGGGATTTCCTGACCGCAGGCTCCGCACAGACCGAAGAACTCTTCGCCCACCTTTTCCAAGGCGGTCTCCAGTTTACGGAGCTTGACCTCGGTCTGACGCAATGCCGCTTCATTGATGCTCTTATTGTTGATGGCATCCATGCGACTGACCCTCCCGATCGCATTCTCAGGGGCAATAGGTTTTGTGAGTTCTTTCAACTCCTTGATCTCTTCCTTCACCTCTTCGATGGTGGATAGGATCAGATCCTTTAGCTCGCTTTTCTTTTTCGGGTCTAACATCGCTCGGTACAGATGCCGGTTTTCAATCCCTTAATTGACCAATGAATCCAACTTCTCTTCTAGGATCTTGATCTTGGCCAGCGCATCAGCCTCCTTCCTACGTTCATTAGCCACTACCTGTTCAGGAGCACCGCTGACAAAACGCTCATTGGCTAATTTCTTCTGTACCGAATTCAAGAAGCCCTTTGTGTAGTCCAATTCCTCTTTCAATTTGGTAGTCTCTTCCTCTATATCGATCTCACCGGTCATCGGTATGAAGTACTCGTTGGAACCCACCAGGAATCCATAAGCACGAGATACTTTCTCATCCACGGTGCCTATCGAGCTCAGATTGCAGAGTTTCTTGATCAAATCATCGAATGAAGTATCTCTGGCCTCGTTCTCCTTGATGGACATTTCAAGTTCTTCTTTGAAAGAGAGATTGTTCTCTTTACGGATGTTCCTCACCGCACTGACCACTTCGCTGAAGCGGTGGAATTCCTTGAGCAGTCGCTCATCTTTCTGAGCAGGAGTAGGCCATGGAGCCACGATGAGCGCGTCATCCTTACCATTGCGCTCTCGGATGGTGTGCCATACTTCTTCACTCAAGAAGGGCATGAAAGGGTGCAGCATCTTCAGGATATCCTCCAAGACATCGAGAGTGGCCCCGTAAGTAGACTTGCTTATAGGGCTACCGAATGGTGGCTTGATCATCTCCAGATACCAAGAGCAGAAGTCATCCCAGATGAGCTTATAGGTACTCATGAGTACCTCGCTGATGCGGAAATCGGCATAGCCTTGCTCCTGCTCATCGATGACCTGTGCGAGCCGGCTCCGCATCCAATCGATGGCCACTTGATCCATTTCCGTACTCGCCTGTTCGGCAGTTTCCCAGCCTTTGATCAGGCGCATGCTGTTCCAGATCTTATTGGCGAAATTCCTTCCCTGCTCACAGAGTTTGACATCGAAAGGAAGATCGTTACCGGCAGGTGAGGTCAGAAGCATTCCTACACGCACTCCATCGGCACCGTACTCTTCCATGAGCTCGATCGGATCGGGCGAATTGCCGAGGGACTTACTCATCTTTCGACCTTGTTTGTCACGTACGATTCCTGTGTAATAGACATTCTCGAACGGTTTTTCCCCTCGGTACTCGTATCCGGCTATGATCATACGCGCTACCCAGAAGAACATGATCTCAGGAGCCGTGACCAAGTCATTGGTCGGGTAGTAGTAATCGACCTCTTCGCGGGAATAGAATCCATTGAAAACGGATATAGGCCACAGCCAGGAACTGAACCAGGTATCCAACACATCCTCTTCCTGCTTCAGGTCATTAGAGGTCAATGAAGCATTGCCACTCTTCTCTTTGGCCTTGTCTAGCGCTTCATCAAACGTCTTGGCAACCACAAAATCATCATCGCCCTCCCCATAATAGTATGCGGGGATCCGGTGCCCCCACCAGAGCTGACGACTGATGCACCAGTCCTTGATATTATCCATCCAGTGGCGGTAGGTATTCACGAATTTCTCTGGAACGAAGCGCACATCCCCATCGATGACCGCGTCCCGTGCCGGTTTGGAGATGGCTTTCATATCTACCCACCATTGCAAGCTCAATCGAGGTTCGATGACCACATCAGTGCGTTCGGAGTAGCCCACCTTGTTCTGATAGTCCTCTATCTGGATCAAGTGACCCTTCTCTTCCAGGTCCTTGGAGATCAGTTTACGCACCTTGAATCGATCCTCACCTATATATAGTTGAGCAGCATCACTCATCGTACCATCCGGATGCATGATATCGATGACCTCCAGGTCATGTTTCTTCCCTAGATCATAGTCATTCACATCATGTGCAGGAGTGACTTTGAGACATCCTGTCCCGAATTCCATATCGACATAATCGTCCAAAATAATAGGCACCTCCCGCTCCACCAGAGGTACAATAGCCTTCTTGCCGTGCAGATGTGTATAGCGCTCATCCTTGGGATGGATGCAGATGGCCGTATCACCGAGAATAGTCTCCGGTCGGGTGGTAGCAATGGTCAGCCACTCATCCTGCGTGCCTGCGACCTTGTACCGGACATGATAGAGTTTGGAAGAGACTTCCTTGTGGATGACCTCTTCATCACTTAAGGCGGTCTTTGCCGCGGGGTCCCAGTTGATCATACGTTCACCTCGATAGATCTTTCCTTTCTGAAAAAGGTCGATGAAGGTATCGATGACACTCTCCGAATAATCCTCATCCATGGTGAATGTGGTACGATCCCAATCACAGCTGGCACCTAATTTCTTCAGTTGCT
Organism: Flavobacteriales bacterium; assembly: GCA_013001705.1. Taxonomy (NCBI): domain Bacteria; kingdom Pseudomonadati; phylum Bacteroidota; class Flavobacteriia; order Flavobacteriales; species Flavobacteriales bacterium. The sequence goes on along the minus strand of JABDLZ010000310.1, from coordinate 4,591 downwards.
CTAGGATGATCCCACCGTGCTTATGGGTCCACTCCCAGGCATGCTCCATGAATTCATCCCTGCTCAGGTCCGATTTCTTGATGCCCTCTTCTCTGAGCTTACGCACTACTTTGGCCTCAGTGGCTATAGAAGCATGGTCAGTACCTGGCACCCAGCATGCATTGTACCCGAGCATGCGCGCTCTACGCACCAGCACATCCTGAATGGTATTGTTGAGCATGTGTCCCATGTGCAGCACTCCGGTGACATTGGGCGGTGGGATGACCACCGTATATGCCTCTCTTTCATCTGGGACCGAACGGAAATACCCGTTCTCCATCCAGTAGGTGTACCACTTGTCTTCTGCCTGACTCGGGTCGTATTTCTTGGCAATATCCATGCGCTCTTCAATAAGGCTGCAAGTTTAGCTTATCTGCCAGAAGGATAAAAGAGATGTCGAGTTAAACTGCACGCACAGAGTCAGATAGAGGCCCTTTGAATGAAAAAGTGATGGGTTCTAAGAGTCGAACAGTCTTCTGGACTTATCAACAGAAAATTGTTAATTTCGTAGACCAACGACCAAAACACATAGACGAACACAAAAAAACCGACCACCAATGCTTTACAGAATTCTAGGGATTCCAGCCCTTTTTATGCTTTTGATTGCCGCCTCACTTCCTGAGTCGCCTGTCCGGGTGATGACCAGTGTGATGACCTACAATATCCATTTGGAGAGCAGTTCGGAGCAAGCACGACCATGGGATGAGAGAAAGGCCATGGTTGCTCAAGTGATACACAGCCGCTCACCGGAGATACTTGGTCTTCAAGGTGCTACTCTAGGCCAAACAGAGTGGCTGGAAGAGAAATTGAAGGATTACGCCTCGTATGCCCCTACTTCACAGAGTCTGGTCATGGGGACCGATATGTGTCCTATCCTCTATTCCAGATCGATCTACGAATCCGTGGATGAAGGGACCTTTCTGATAGGAGAAGCTATCGAGAAGACGGAATCAGGTCAGGCCTCGGATAATCAGATGCAGTTCTTGAATTGGGTCAAATTGAGACATATGGCCAGTGAGAAGGAGCTCTATGTCCTGAACACCCGCATCGACCTGGATGCTGGTCATGACAAATTCGCTATCACCGAACGATTGAAGGATATCATCACGGAATTGGTCGATGGAGAGACTTTTATGCTACTGGCAGATATGGCACACAGTCCGGAGTCTGCTATTATCCGATCCATCAGTGAATGGGCAAAGGACTCTGAAGAAAATAGTTTGGTGAGCATTTCTGACATGGAAGCGACCCAACCCGGTTGGGTGAAACGCAAAGACCACTCAGGCGAGCGGGTGGATTATATCTTCCTGAGCTTTGATATCCCCGCCAACTCTTACGAAGTGTTGGATATAGATCATGAGGGCGAGTACCCTTCCGATCATCTGCCTGTGTACTGTCGCCTGCGGATTCAGTGATCCTTGAGCAGTCCTAGGACTTCGGCCTTGTCCTGCTGCAATTGATCTTGCAACTCTTCTTTTCCTGAGAATCGCTTTTCCCCTCGTATGCGTGCGAGGAAATCGATGCGCATCTCTTTCCCATAGAGGTCGGTATCCAGATCGAATAGATGTGCCTCGATATGCACCTCATCCTGCCCTGAGCTGAAAGTGGGTCGCGTGCCGATATTCATCATACCTGTACGCACTTGGTCCTCTATCAGTGCCTTGATGGCATATACGCCTTGTGCTGGGATCAACTTATTGGGATCATTAGGTAGGATATTGGCCGTAGGGAATCCCATACCCTTGCCTCTGCCATCTCCCTTGACCACCGTACCAGTGAGCATATAGTCATAGCCTAGATATTTCTTCACATCATCCAGCCGTCCTTCACGCAGAGCTGAGCGCACTTTGGTGCTACTCACTTTCACCTCTTCTATGGTCTGTGCGCTGATCTCTTCTACTTGGAATCCGTATACCTCGGCCAATTCATGTAACAGATGGATATCCCCTTCCCTGTTCCTTCCGAAATGGTGGTCATATCCCACTACGGCATAATGCAGATCGATGCGGTTGACCAGAATATCACGCACATAGGCCAAGGCCGAGATACGGGAGAATTCATGAGTGAAGGGGTAGACGATGACATGATCCAGACCAGCAGCCTCCAATAATTGCAGACGTTCTTCCATGGTGGTCAGTAGCTCTATCGCGCCCACTTCACTGACTACGCTACGCGGGTGCGGATGAAAAGTCAGAAGGACGGACTCTCCTTGCTCCTCTTGAGCGATCCCATTGAGTCGGTCGATAATGACCCTATGTCCTCGATGTACGCCATCGAAAGTACCTATGGTGAGTATGGGACGCGAGATCCCTTTGATAGAATCTATGTCGGTGTGGACCTTCAACGTTCTATCGAGTAGTTATGTATGAAGAGCGGTGTGTCTGCATCAGAAAGAGTACCCGGGGCGGGACTTGAACCCGCACGAACATTACTGCTCAATGGATTTTAAGTCCATCGTGTCTACCAATTCCACCACCCGGGCAACAGCTTGATTCAAGCCATGCAAAAGTAGACCCTTACTCCGGTCTGACAAATCATCGTGCGATCATCCTCATCGGCCGCGACATGAAGTGAATACATTTGTCGACCATGCGCAAGCGACCATTGGATATACTGAAGGCACCTGCCGATCACCCGGTGCTATTGATCGCTCTCATCCTGATCATCCGCCTTCCTATACTGGGCTATTTCCTTGCACAAGGGCATGAGCACTTCTCTGACCGGATGATCGACACCATCGTTCTCAAAGAAGTGGATTATGGCTATTTCCTCTTACCGGTCGATAATTACTTCGAAATTGGCACCTATAGTTGGGGAAATATCCATCCCTATGCTGGACGGATGCCGGGGTATGCCGCTCCCTATTACCTACTGCGCACGGTATTCGATCAGATGACTGCCCTGCGCATTCTGATCATTCTGCAGGTAGTTCTCACTGCGATCAGCATCTACTTCTTGGCTCTTCTTGCCTATCGCCTGACCCGATCTAGGCGGATCTTCTGGATGGTCTTCCTTTTCTATGGTACCAGTCTGTATTTCTTGAGATATGACTTCTCTACGATTACTGAATCACCAAGCGTGGCTTTGTTCATCCTGGCCATCTATCACTTGTTCAGCTATTGGAGGGATAAGAAATGGAGCCGACTCCCTTGGGCTGGATTCTTCTTTACCTGGGCGATCTTCCTGCGCCCTTTTCTCGGGTATCTCTTGGTACCGATAGGTATCATCCTCTTGATCAAGGGATTCAAGGACCGTAAGACATTCATGAGGAGTTTGAGACCTGCCTTCCTTTTCTGTTTGCCATTCTTGATCATTGAGGGATTGTGGATCGGCAGGAATTACGAGGCCTTTGGGCGCTTCATACCACTCGAGACCCCTATGCACGAGTCCTACGGGAAACCCTATTCCAAGGCTTGGCTGGCCACGCGAGCTCTGGCTTCCAGTCTGGATATAGAGACCGCCTATTTCGAGCCGGGATTGGCCCAATGGTTCCGGGCCAGCTCTGAAGAAGATGCCCGTGCATTTCAAATGCCTGAAAAATGGTTCGAAGGTGTGGAGTTCGATAGGGATTCACTGGAGATGCTTCGGAATGTCTATATGGATTTCAAAACGGATTATGATCCAGAACGGAGTGCCTTATTGGAAGAGGAGATCATCTCCATAGCAGATCGATACAGGAGTCAGGTCAGATCGGCTCGTCCATTCACGTATCATGTCATCAATCCACTCCGCAATGTGAAACGCAGAGTGTTCACCTCGGGCAGCAGCTATGTTCTACTTCCCTCCTTCAACCAGATGAATCTCTTCCAGAAGGCGCTCAAGATCTACGCTTCGCTGAGCTACTATGCCGTTTTTCTATTGGGCTACATTGGGCTTATCCTGCTCTGCATGCAAAGCAAGGACTCCATGGTCAGGAACTTCTGCATACTCGCTCTCTTCCATTGTATAGCCTTGCCTCTTATTCTGCCATTCACACCAGCGACCTTGGAGAATAGATACCTATTTACGTTGTATCCACTCCTCTGCATCGGGCTCTTCTATTTGGTTGACCGGGTAGGTCTGACGCTCATAAGGAATCCTAAGCGGTGGACGAGCTGATCGATCAATTCTGACCTTTCAACTCCCTTACATACTCGACCAGGCCAATCATATCCGAACGATCAATGGTTCCTACCGGCTTAGGAGCATACAGTCTGGCCACTTGATCGGCTGTGAAGGGAAGGACTCCCGGAAACCACTTCGCCAGCATGGCTGCCATTCTCATCATCCATCTAGGGATAGACACGCACATGGGCCGGACACCCGCAGCATCAGAAATGGTCTGAACGATCTCCTTAAAGCCCATACACTGGGGTCCTCTTAGTATCATCATATCTGAGGGGCTTTCCTGAAGGATGATCTCTTCCATTTGATCCACTAGATCATTGACATGGATAGGGCACAGTGGAGCCTCTACTCCTCCTGGATATACGACCAGCCGTTTTTGAAGAACGTCTCTGATCAATGATTCGATCCCTTCTTCTTTGCCTCCCCCGAATACCTCACTGGGTCT
>JABDLZ010000309.1 GCA_013001705.1 Flavobacteriales bacterium | reverse complement strand
ATCCTGCATGCTTGAGAAATCACGAGACTCCCATGCGAGCATGAATGCAGTCTCCGTACTTCTCGAGTCTTCGAGACCATTGATGATACCCAGTACCTCTGAACGGTCGGGAGCGACTTCTTCATCTTCCCACCATCCTTCATGCAGGCTACGTTGGAGCAAGAGGGTCTGGTCTTGTCCGATCATCGAGTATCTATGGGCTATCTCATACTCTAGCAGACGTTTGATGCCGTCCGTTGAATTCTCTTGAGCATTGTAGACAAAGGAGAGGAAGAAATCAGACAAGAGGCCACTTTCTTCAAGAGTGTATAACACACCCTTATCCAGTGGTGTATTTGCGAGCATGACCTGTGTGAGATGCCATGGGTCCATGGCAGGACTTCTGCCGATGGCCTCTTTGAGTACCTCCTCACTGAGAGGGCTTTTCGCATAGAGAAGGTCTTTCAATTCGCTGCTCGTCACGGTCATGGTCTCTTGTATAGCAGCCAATAGATCCAGTTTCTCGCCATGATCTACAGTGAGTTCGTACAGGGCTTTAGCTCCCTCCAAGGCAATGCGCTCTTGATATATATCCGTTTCTATGCTCGTCCTCTCCCGCTCATCATCAGCCTTATAGGATTTGTGTAGATGAGGAGTATGCGTGCCCCCTCCATCGTCATTGACTGTATAGTTGGAAGGACATGCTGATTCATATTCAAAGGGCTCTGGGTTCAGTGAGTTTGGAATCAGATCCATGTGCACACTTTCGCATTCTGGTCGTGTGATATCCGCATTGATATGTAAGTAGAAGAAGTCCAGAGTCGGATCATTAGCTGGAGCGATAACTCCATAATCATCATTGATCAATACATCGTGCTCGTCATTAAAACATCCGTTGTAGGAGAATTTATTGTTAGTCCTATCCTGAATGAACTGAGAGAACGCACCTTGAACATTTTTCCAGATACTGCCTGGTCCTGCATAGATGTCGATGCGATTCTGTGTAAAGAAGTTGCACCGGTTCTGTAGGCCTCGTTCACCTCTATCATCTACTTGACCTTGTGTGTCCAGGGTGTATGAGGCATTGATCTTCTTACTGTAGATACCTGTGCCTAGTCTATCAAAGTAGTTCCTGAATATCACATCATCATTTGGCCCGGAATTATCGACTATGATTCCAGATTGAACATCCGTTCCCAGAGTGGTGAAATGATTCTCTTCTATGGTATAGGCAGATGATCCGAGCAGATAGATGCCTTCGGGTATTCTATTCATCTCACCAGGTATGACTACATTCTGTGGGATGTAGAAATTATTGAATATCACTTGTTGCGCAAGTGTGCCATTGACCCTCATACCTGTTCTGCATTCTTGGAATTCCATCCCCTCGCAAGAGAAGCTCAGGCCATCGGCAGGAGTATTACTACTCACCAATCCTCGGGTCAAACGATAGAAGGCATCATGGTCTGAATCATTGGCATAAGTATCGTTCTCACCGATCATCCTGAATCCCGCTTTATACGAGCGAACACCTGTCCCTCGTTTGTTTATGGAGAATGTCTCGAATGGGGCTGTGCATAGGAATGAACTCTCCTTCAGGTATACTCCTTGTACCTTACTCATATAGACGTGGAATTGGGGCTCTAAGCTAGGGTCGTTGAATATCCCTGTCCAATCGAAGGTGCAATTGTCTATGCGCGTCTTATTTGCTTCATTCTCAAACAAGTGAGGTTTCATATAGATGCCCACCCAATTGTCCTCAAATCGGCTATTGAATCCTTTGAATATAGCTCCACCATCTACCCAAACACCGAAGGTGGCATTCTCTAAGAGCGAATTTGCCCTGAGCACGAATTTACCTTGTGTGATTCCTGCGCCTGTGCCTTGAGTGATGTTCGCGGTCCCTTCAATGGTAACTCCAGGCCACATGGCTTTATTACAGCTGAGAGATGTCAGGACACAATTGCTCATTCTCACGTAAGCACCAGGTTCCACGATCATTTCGGCATCGGGTCCGAACTCGAATCGCATATCGAATATATCGTAGTTGGCATCAGGACCAAAGACCAGATTGCCATCGAAACAGACGACTTCAGAGTCAAAAGGGTTGTCGGTTCCTTCCCAATCCTCTGTGCCATTGAAGTAGGTATAAGGTTCATTGACGATAGGGCTCAGCTCTAAACAGCAAGCTGCGCTGGCCATATAATCCTGAATCTGAGTGCCGTTATAATTCTGCTCAGTGAAGAATCTAAAGGCCATTTCTTCATCGATACCATCTATCGCAGCGAATTCAAGACCTGCGGTATAGTCGCAATTCAGCACGCTTGTGGACGTGGTAATCTCTTCGATAGTTGCATTTTGAGGCTCGTCAGGATTTCGAATTATGGCCAGTTGACCATTGTCTCCTTGAAGATAGAGCACTGGCTCCCCTTCAAAATATCCGGACTCTATTCGACTTAAGTAATATCTGTCCGATAATAGTTCCGGGAGAAAAGAATCTAAATTAGGAAGAGGGGCAAATTGATCAGTGCTCACTTCGATACACCTTATTTCGGCAGAGGTCACTGGGCTTGAGGCATTTTGATTCCCAATATTGATGTAGAGATAATTACCACTAGGGGAGAATTCATGACCTGCAATAATTGCCTCAATGTACCCGTCCAAACAGAATAGTCCAGGTACATCTTCCGTGAAGGTCCCATCATCATTCAATAGTATGGCATGTACTGTGGTAAATGACGGATCTCCACTTGCATCGGAGGTCGATAGAACATAGGACTGTAGATCGTTACAATAAGAGATTTCTAATTCACCCCCTCTCATTCCATTTTGAATTGAATTATTGGATTCTGAATCATCTCCATTAAATCCTGAACTACCGCAAGAGCCAAAAATGACATTGGTCGGATCGATGCTGATCTCACTACTGGTAACACTGTAAGATTTAACATGGCCACCATAGGATGCATAGAATCGTTTAAAAGGATTATCCTCATAATCTAAAGTTCCTTGAAAGATAAAAGGCTTCTGACTTAGAAGAGCATCGTTATAATCGAAGGCAATCATCTCTGCCAACCAGCCATTTAGACGCTCTTGATTCAATTGAGGATAATCTGAAACCTGTCCTTCAGCAATTAGATCCCCCAATATTTCTGGGTCATTGAAATTGTCGTTTATAGCTGATATATCGATAATCGTGTAGAATAGATGTACTCCGTCTTCATTGAAGATTGCAGTCTGAGAATCGTCCTCTTCTAGAAAACTAAAAACGATGTAGTATAGTGTACATGAACCAGGGACTGGAATCACGCTGACATCAGGCTGATTTGTTGGAATACAGATATCGCATTCATTCACACTTGGAATTCCATCGGTATAGACGAACTGTGCATCCGCAATCTCATAGCCATCCTTGTTGTAAATGTTTCCATCAATCACGAAAAAGAGAAGATTTCCTTTGTTGTCGTACTGTGCTTTTTGATGCATGACAGGTTGAAATCCAGTATAGTGGATCTCTGGGTCACTCCCTGGTATTGGTAATGGCTCGGTATTATCAAAAGGGTTTTGATCTCCGTCTAGGCTTATCTGTTGATTCCCAAAGCTCCAAAGTGGGTCTTGTGCAATCAAATTGTTAAACAATAAGCCATAACAGAATATCAAGCTCATAAGAAGAACAAGCTTGTTTGGATTCAGGTGGTTAAAGTCAGAAACAAGGGGGGGGGGTAATCAATTGATTACCAGTTGTTTGATTTTTCATGTTAATCGATCATTTAAGGTAATTATCCTCACAATCGATGCTCTGAAGGCCGCAGATACCACTGAACCACAAGAACACCGATCGAAAGACGAACAGTATTCCTTGAATGGGTCCAATAAGATTCAAGAGATGATGCAATGTAAGGAAAAAGACTACTAGTCAATAATGCTCTTACAACTATACAGGCGAATCAATGCACTTCAGAGACGAACTTCTCAAGGTCATCAGGCGTATCGATGCCAAAAGGAGCCTTTTCGATGACACGCGCATGGATGACATAGTCATTCTCCAACCATCGTAACTGCTCCAGCGACTCCTTGAGCTCGAGTGGACTGGGTTCCAATCGACCGAGATCCGGTAGCACATCCGCTCGATAGGCATAGACGCCTACATGCTGATAGCACTGGGAAAGCGGGTCACCCTCCCCCCTGTGAAAAGGGGCCGCAGCGCGGGTGAAATACAGTGCCTGACCGGAATGGGAAAGGACCGCCTTCACCCGATCGGGATTCTGGAAATCCTCCATGTTTGTGAATGGAGTCACTAAGGTGCCGATGTCAACGATCTCATTGGCAAAGATGCCGATCAAGGCCTCCAGGTCCTCAGAGCGTATGCCCGGTTCATCCCCTTGCACGTTCAATATGAGATCGAAATCTCCATTCAGAGTTTGCACGGCTTCAGCTATGCGGTCGGTTCCGGAGCGGTGTGTGTCCGAGGTCATCAACACCTGACCACCAAAGGATTGCACGGCCTGTATGATCCGCTCATCATCGGTAGCCACACACAGGGCATCAATGCTGGGGCAGGCGGCCACACGCTCATAGACCACTTGGATCATAGGCTTACCATGGATCTGTGCCAAGGGCTTTCCCGGAAACCTCGTTGAGGCGTAACGGGCAGGGATAACGGCCAATACATTCATGCGGGTCGAAGGTAGGGATGAGGAATTTAGAATGAGGAATTATGAATGAAGGAATGAGGAATTTCGAACCCAGAACCCAGAACCCAGCACTCAAAACACCAAACTCATCCTCAACACCACCCTCCGCGGAGACTCCAGTGCCAAGGGCCGGATGGCGTACTCCCGATTGAGAAGATTATCGATCACCACCGAGAATCTGTGTTCATCCAAGAACTGATAGCCCATACGCAGATCGAAGACCACATCTCCTTTATCGCGCTCATCACGCCAGCGGGACACACCGGATGGGAGCAGGCCGCCCAGTGATTCACCATCATCCAACTCCTCGAATATGCCATCGATGTTTTCCATGAAACTGTTATACCGCACCCCGAAACCGATGGAAGATCGGCCAGATTCCAGGTCGGCATTCAGGCGGATAAGATGTTGCATGCGGTACTTCAGGATCTCGTTCTCCGGATCGGAGCTGGTGGAACGATAACTCACCTCCCGGAAGGCCTCTATCGGGATACCCTGAGTCTCACTACGCGCATAGATCAGATCCGGACTGGTGGTGATGGGTAGGGTATAGGTATAGCCCATCAGAAGGCGGAGGGTATTCTTCTTGGAGAGCTCACCCTCGGCCCCTATGCTCAATTCGGCACCGCTGACCTCGGCAGAGCCCGTATTGAGCGAGGTGAATCCCAGACCGAGCAGATTGTCTAAGCTGGAGCTATCTGCCCATTGCCCGAAGGTGAATTCGATATAGTTCTCGAACTCCTGCCGGAAGAAGGCTACATCGGCAAATCCTTTGAAGGCACCGAAAGCGAATCCCTGTTTCACCCCCACCTCCAGATTGGACGAGGTTTCGGCCTCCAGCCCCGGATTGGGATAGATGTTCAACACCCCAACGGCCGTGGTGATATAGCGCTCTCCGATGGTCGGGAAGCGATAGCCTTGACCGTAGGAGGCTCGGAAATAGGTCGCTCTACCCGCTTGATAGTTGACTCCGGCCCGGAATACCGGTCGGGAATCGGTCTCGCCATCGATCTCGAATCGTTCCCAGCGGACACCGCCCGAGAGATGGATACGTTCTCCAAGCGCATAGTCGGATTGGAGGTAGAGGCCCGTGTTCTGCGAGGAATGGAAGGGGTCTAGCCCGCCATTGTTGAATATCTCCGAATCGCTTTCTGACCAGGTCTGGGCCAGTCCTAGGGTGGTACGTAGTCCTTCCGCACCCCATGCAGTCCCATCGAGCTGGAATTGGAATTCACTGAAATAGGTATCGGAGAAATTATCCTGGTCGTTGTCATTGGCATTGTCCAGACTGCTCCAGTTCCCTCGCCAAGTGGCTGCATGACCTTTGGGATGCCGATACTCGATGAAGGGGTTGATATTGAACACGGTCTGTCGCGTCTCGGTGGCCGATCCTGCAAAGGCCGAGTACAACCCGGTATCGATATTGTCCCAAAGCAGGGTGGCTACGCTGGCCCGTTTCTGACCGAGAAGATTCACACCATATACCAGACCTTCTATCTGCTGATCCCGATGACGGTACTTGATAAAACCACGCGCCCTGCGCTCGGCCGCAAAGTGGCTGGCATCGGCCGGACTGCGCTTGGGCTCGATGGTCCCCGTACTATCCACCCTCGGGCCTAGGTGACCATCATCATCGAGCAGATCGATGGAAAAGACCAGGTCATTGCTGCCCAACTGCTGGGCATGGGTCACCTGCTGACCGATGATCAGATTGTTGTTCTCCCAATAGCGATTGGAAGCATCGGGTGGCAGGGCGTAGGCTCCCGCATAGTAGTTGATACGTGTCTCGGGATCCGACCCGGGGTAGAGGCTCCGTACGTGTACGATCCCACTGAGTGCAGCCGAACCGTACAGTACGGATGCCGCTCCTTTGATCACCTCCACTTGATCGACCGCTTCCATTGGAATATTGGACCAAGTAGGCCTGCCGATATCCCCGCTGAGCTGAGGAATATGGTCCAGCAGGACCTGCACACGACTTCCTGCTCCGAAACTGTAGCCGCTTCCAGAACGGATCTGAGGTTCTCCATCCACGATGATCATACCCGGACTTTCTCTGAGTGCATCATCGAGTGCGGTGATATTCCGGTCACGCACCAGATCTGGACGTAGGACCTCCATACTCACCGTCACCTCTGCTAGATCCTGCTCGAACCGACCTGCGCTCACCACCACCTGCTGGAGCATCTGTACAGATTCCTGCATGCGTACCGTCACAGGGATTCCCGCTTGCTCTACCTCCACATAGGTGGTCTCATAGCCCAGCATGCGGAATTGTAGGGTTATCGGTAGACTGTCTGCTTCTACTTCGAACCTGCCCTCGGCATTGCTTATGGTGCCTTGATTCTTGGAGATGATGACCTGCACTCCGGGGAGGGTGGATCCATCCTCTTTGGAGAATACCTGTCCGTGCACCCGTGTGGTCTGTGAAGAGAGAATACAGGGG
>JABDLZ010000308.1 GCA_013001705.1 Flavobacteriales bacterium | reverse complement strand
GTCCATACATGCTCCAGTGCTCAGCACGGTGCCCTTGGTCCCTGTGGAGGATGTGGATGCTTGTGCCTCGATCCTACAGGGTGGTATATGGAAGGGGTTGGAATGTGCCCCGCATCCGCTGAATCGGGCCGGAAGCGCCAAGGGGAGGCTGATCGGTGGCAACCTCACCATACTGCAGACTTTGATCGGCACTTCCGATTTTCCCGTCCAGTCCGGTGATATCCTAATTATCGAAGAGGTGGATGAAATGCTCTATCACCTCGACCGTATGTTACTTCACTTGGACCGTGCTGGTGTACTTTCTTCGATCGCTGGACTGTGTGTGGGTGACATGACAGATATGCGTGACAATACCAAGGCCTATGGCTTCTCTTCAGACAATCCCTATGGTCTCAGCGCAGAAGAGATCATTGCAGAGCGATTGAAGGCCTCTGCTATCCCTGTGGGATTTGGCCTTCCCTGCGGCCATGGTGTCCGAAATCATCCATTATTGCTTGGTGCTCCTGTGGAAATGACCGTAGGAGCAAACGGGACTGAATTACGGCATGTTTGAATTAAAAAACCCCAGCTTCCGCTGGGGTTCTCACTCCTTTCTCCTATCGAGTCAGACCGCTTAATCGCTGGTCTCTCTTTCGAATTTCGTGTAGCCTTCAGGAATTTTGAAAAGCTCGGCAGACAGTGCTCCTTTCTCGACCTTGTCGACCTGGAGTCTTGTCAGTTCCATACCGTCACTTTTGACTTCTGTCCCCTTCATTGGGAAGGTTCCTGTGGCATTGGGTAGATTCATGTAATAGAGGGCCATCTTGTCCTTTCTGTTGAGGGTCTTCAACATAGGAACAAAGAAGTCGAAATCATCCTTCGCCACCCAGTAAGAGACCTTACGGCCATCCGAATCCGAGCTTACAGACCATTCCTCACATTCATAGCCATTTATCATCTGGGTCTTCCCAGTGGCTTTGACGTTAGTCTCACTTTCGTTCGACTTCCTTCTGTTAGGTACATCTATGTACATTTTCCGTTCGGGGCTTAGTGCCACTACGGTGTTATTTTCGGTATTCACCAACATTATTCCCTGAATGTCTCCCAATTCGTCAAGCTCCTCCACTCGTATCATGTGGTCTTTGACCATATAGACGTATTTGGCAGTCACGGGACCGATGTTCTTGGTGAAACCGATCGATCCTTCGAATCTCTGGGCAGTCACATTCATGCTGCAAAGAAGTCCGATGATCAAGCTAAGAGTTGTTATTGCTTTCATAATTTTACGGTTTCAATTAATCCATCTAATCCTAGTTGTCCGATCATTTGCATATCGGTATACAAGGCGAGCTACTTGCTTCTACGTTCTTAGAGAGGGAGGGTTACACAATCTTGGAAAAAAACTGGCGGTACCAGCGTGCTGAGGTGGATATCATCTGCCGAAAAGAGGGGGTGCTGGTATTTGTCGAGGTCAAGAGCCGCACTTCTGATTATCTGGGTGACCCGATAGAAGCGGTCGGTCGGAACAAACAAAAGCACATCATACGTGCTGCAGATGCCTATGTGAAGCAAGATGTGGAGTTCGATGAGATCCGGTTCGATATTGTAGGTGTGATCATCAATCGTAAAGGCCAACGTGTGGAGCACATACAAGATGCATTCTATCCCACCCTCTGATACCGTAGGAATACATGCGCCTGAACCGATATATCGCTCAAAGCACCTCATTTACCCGTAGAGAGGCCGATACGCTGATACGCGAGGGCCGGGTCCTGGTCAATGGTACTATGGTAAAAGACCTAGGCACCCAGGTCGATCCTGAAACGGACCGTGTACTGTTGGATGGAGAACCTGTGGAGGGCGGGGCCCTGTTCTACATCCTTTTCAACCGACCTGTCGGCTTCCTTCCTGATACTACCCTCTTAGCTCATCACCTGCCTCATGATCGGGCCAATTGGGAGGATCTTCCATTGTCCCTGAGTGAGGAGGATTGTGGCTTAGAACTCATGAGCAATGACTCCGATCTGATACAGGGACTTTTACGATCGACCAAAGCCTCTTCCTTTCTCTATCATATCTTCTTTGATGAACCGGTCACGGCAGATTCTGTCTCCCTGATTGCTGCACAAAAGGGGGTCCAGACCGCAGTTTTGATCGAGGGGTCGAATGGACGACAATTGGGCCTGAGTTGTGGGATGCAGCAAGGCGGGGAGGTACGAGAGCTATTGAGCGATCTACACTGCAACATCCTGAAGCTCGACCGGGTCATGATATATGGGCTGACCAAGAAGAACCTTCCGAGGGGTAAAAGCAGGGAATTGAGCAGAAAAGAGTTGTCTTTTCTGAAGATGGCATAGTGCTTTACTCCACGTCACGGTGTTCTATCTTTGTCGCCCTTTAGAACGAGAGCCTCATGGAAAGAAAAATACTTGTTCCCATCGATTATACCAAGGTTTCAGAGAATGCCGTGGACCACGCTCAGAACCTTGCCCTTCACATAGGTGCAGAGGTCTATCTGCTACACCTCGTCTCTCGCGCTGAACATCTGAGTGATGCCAAGACGCGAATGCAGGCCTTCAAAGAGCATATGTCCTCACGGTATGAGGGGGTCAAATTCCTTAGCACTGTCAGAGTAGGAAGCATCTTTGATGATATAAGTGATGTCGCGGCTGAGCTAGAGGTCGTGCTGATAGTCATGGGGACCCATGGCATGCGGGGATTTCAATTCCTGGTCGGAAGCAATGCGCTGCGCATCGTGTCTTCTTCACGCACGCCTTTCATCATCGTCCAGGAAAAGGGGATCAAGGAGAATGGCTATGACGATATCGTAGTGCCCTTGGACCTGCACAAAGAGACCAAGCAGAAACTCAGCCTGGTGGTCAACATGGCCAAGTACTTCAATGCCCGTGTCCATTTGATATCACCGCATGAGACCGATGAATTCCTGCAGAATACGCTGAAACGGAATCTGGCCTTTGCCTCACAGAAGATGAAGGAAGCGGGAATCGAACACAAGGTGGTGGTGGCTGATAAGGACAAGGATTTCGATGATGCTATCATCAGTTATAGTGTGGTGCATGATATCGACCTCATCAGCATCATGAATCTCAAAGAGAATAGTCTGGCAGGACTACTGGGTGGTGGTTATACACAGAAAGTGGTGACCAATGAGGCACAAATAGCCGTCATGCTCATCAACCCCGCTCAAACGGGTCATATCGACATTTTCGGAGTGTGATCGGGCTCAGGCCCGCACACCTATGATCAAGATATCATCTACCTGCGGGTGATTGCCCTGCCAGGTCATCATGTTCAAGCGCAGCATGCTCAGCTGCTCGCTCATGGTATTCTGTTGGAACTCGTTCAATTGCTTGGTAAAGCGAGACATCTTATACTTCTTGCCATTGGGCTCGGTGCCCCCGAACTGATCGGGATATCCATCAGAGAATATGTAGAATGTATCTCCTTTCTCAAGTTGTATAGTATGGCTACTGAAGGGGTGATCCTTGGTCTCTACACCCCCGACTGCGACACGGTCTCCTCTGATCTTCTGTAATTCACCTTGAGAGTAATAGTAGATGGGTCTCATGGC
>JABDLZ010000307.1 GCA_013001705.1 Flavobacteriales bacterium | reverse complement strand
GAGTAGATGTCTGAATTTGAGGTAGGATTCTTTGAATAGCCTGAATTCATACACACCATGATAGTCCTCCATTTCGAAGAGCCCCCAGAGATTCCCATTCTGGCTGGTTCGGTGCTCGGCTTTTGTGCAGATACCTCCAATGGCCATCTCACGATTGACCACTTTGTCCAGATCTTCCAGATAGCCCAGATGACCTTTTGAGAAATAGCGTAGCTCTACAAGGTAATCATCGAGCGGATGACCGGAGATGTACATCCCAATGGCCTCCTTTTCCCGCCTGAGAGTCTCCATGCGGTTCCAGGATACGGTCTGTAGAGGCTGAGGTTCATTGAGCTGGATCTCCTCGGTGTCACTGAATAGATTCAGTCCACTGTTTCCTTGTTGAAAGGCTTGACCGAATCGCACAAGTTCATCTAAGAAGCTCTTACCATCTGCATTCTGGGCCAGATATTGGCTACGCATCAATCCAAAGCTATCCCAGGCTCCACCGATGATCATATTCTCAAAGCTCTTCTTATTGGCCGATTTCAGGTCGATCCGTTTGACCAGATCATAGACCGATTCATAGGGGCCGTTCTCTATCCGTTCGGCTACAAGGGCTTGCACTGCGCCTTCTCCCACACCACGTATCGCACCCATCCCAAATCGTACCTCTCCTTTATCATTCACCCTGAATCGATAATTGGATTCATTGATATCCGGCCCGAGTACTTTGACGCCCATACTTCTGCACTCTTCCATGAAGAAGCTCACCGTCTTGATGTTGTCCAGGTTATTGGACAGGAGGGAGGCCATGAATTCGGCCGGATAGTTCGCCTTGAGGTAGGCCGTGTGGTAGGCGATCAGTGCATAGCAGGTGGAGTGCGATTTGTTGAAGGCATAGGACGCAAAGGCTTCCCAATCCTTCCATATCTTTTCTACTACATCCTCCGGATGACCGTTCTTCTTGCAGCCTTCGAGGAATTTGGGCCAAAGTGCATCTATGACGTCCTTTTTCTTCTTACCCATTCCCTTTCTCAGAGTATCGGCCTCACCTTTGGTGAATCCCGCGAGTTTCTGAGAAAGAAGCATCACCTGCTCTTGATAAACAGTGATTCCGTAGGTCTCCTTGAGGAATTCCTCCATGGCAGGCAGGTCGTACTTGACCTCTTTTCTACCATGCTTCCGTTCGATGAATTCCGGAATGTACTGCAAGGGACCTGGGCGGTACAGGGCATTCATTGCGATCAAGTCACCGAAGGTATCGGGCTTGAGGTGCTTCATATGCTTGCGCATACCGGCTGATTCGTATTGGAATATGCCGATGGTCTTTCCCTGCTGGAAGAGCTCGTAGGTCTTGGGGTCATCCAAAGGGATCTCGTCCTCATCGATCTCGATACCGTGTCGCTCCTTGATGAGTTCTATGGCATCCTTGATGATGGTCAAGGTCTTCAGTCCGAGGAAGTCCATTTTCAACAATCCGGCATCCTCTACCACCGAGTTGTCGAACTGGGTCACCAGTAGTTCGGAATCCTTGGCCGTAGTGACCGGGATGAGCTCTGAAATGTCTGTTGGAGTGATGATGACACCACAGGCGTGGGTACCCGTATTACGTACCGAACCCTCGATCTTCCGCGCTTGCTGAAGGGTGCGGGAAGGTTCACTATCTTTTTCCAATAGATCCCTCAGCTCCAGTGCATTATCATATTTATCCCCAACCTTTGATTTAAGCTCGCTTTGCTCGAGCCCAAAGAGTTTGGCCAGCGAGGTCTCGGGAAGGAGTTTGGCCAGTCTATCAGCCTCTGGCAAGGGGAGGCCCAATACCCGAGCTGCATCCCGTACTGAGGATTTGGCGGCCATGGTACCGTAGGTGATTATCTGTGCGACTTGGTTCTTGCCGTACTTATTGACCACCCATTCGATCACCTTGTCCCGGCCTCGGTCATCGAAATCGATATCGATATCCGGCAACGAGATACGGTCCGGATTAAGGAATCGCTCGAAAAGTAGGTCGTACTCGATCGGGTCTACATTGGTGATGCCGGTACAATAGGCCACGGCCGATCCCGCGGCAGATCCACGCCCCGGACCTACCGAGACACCCATTTCACGCGCTTGACGGGTGAAATCCTGTACGATCAAGAAGTATCCCGGATACCCGGTATTCTCGATGGTCTCCAGTTCGAAATCCAGTCGTTCCTTGATCTCATCGGTGATCTCCTTGTAGCGCACCTTGGCCCCCTCGTAGGTGAGATGACGCAGATAGGCATTCTCACCGCGTTTTCCGCCATCTTCCTCATCCTGAGGGTCGATGAATTGCTCAGGGATGTCGAACTTGGGTAACAGGACATCTCTGGCGAGGTCATAGGCTTCGATCTCATCTACCAATGCACCGATATTCTCTATCGCTTCCGGTAGATCCCGAAAGAGGTGCTTCATCTCATCGGAGTTCTTCAGGTAGAACTCTTCATTCGGAAGTCCAAAGCGTTCTCCGCGTGCGATCCGTGTGCCATACTTCTTGGGGGTGACTATATTCTCTGCATCCTTGATGCAGAGCAGTACATCCTGGGCAGGTGCATCCTCCTTGTTCAGATAGAAGGTGTTGTTGGCCGCTATGAGCTTGACATCGAATTCACGCGACCATTCGATAAGCTTGGTGTTGATGACCTCTTCTTCTTTGAGTCCATGTCGATTGATCTCCAGATAGAAATCCTTGCCGAAATGCTCTTTGTACCAAAGAAGGCTCTCCTTGGCCTGAGTCTCACCGACATTGAGCAGGAGATAGGGGATCTCACCGAATAGACCCCCGCTGAGGATGATCAAGTCCTCTTTGTACTCGAGCAGTAGGTCCTTGTCGATACGAGGTACATAGTAGAATCCATCCACATGTGCGGCCGTACTCAGTTTGGCCAGATTGTGATAACCCTTCTTGTTCTTGGCCAGGATCACGATGGAGTGACCATTGTCTTTCTCCGTCTTGTTCTTGTGGTCGCGACAGACATTCAGTTCACAACCCACGATGGACTTGATTCCTGCAGCCTTTGCAGCCGCGGTGAACTGGTAGGCCCCGAACATATTGTTCTCGTCTGTCATTGCCACTGCTGACATGCCAAGTTCCTTGGCCTTGGCCACCAGTTGCTTGACATGAGATGTGGATTGGAGGATGGAGAAGGCCGTGTGATTGTGCAGGTGGATGAATTCCCCTTCGGCCATGCGGTCTTCTTTCTCCGTGACGCTGGTTTTAGCTCCTTGAACTGTATGTACAGTCTCCTCGTCCTCACTGTCTTCCTTCTCACTCGGCAAAGCCTGGTAGGGCTCTATATTCAGACCGATCAATTGGATGGTATCCGGATTGGCCTGCCTGAATGCATTCAGGAAATTCGCATCGCGATCTAATCGCTCGGGAGTGATGACACCGAGCCGGATGAGCTCTAGAAATGCACGAGTGGTCGCCTCTACATCTGCTGAAGCATTGTGCGCTTCATCGAAAGCACTTCCGAACAGCTTGGTGTAGAGCTCTGTGAGTGTAGGCCATTTGAACTGTCCGCCTTTTCCTCCAGGAAGTTGACAGTATTCTGTCGACTCGAGTTTCGTATCGATGGTCTTGATATCGTGCAGCACAGTATCGAATCCAGCTCTCAAAGCTTCCGAACCCACCACACCGAGGTCGAATTCGATATTGTGACCGACATTGAATTCTGCTTTCTTGAGCGCTTTCTCGAACTCTTCCAGCACAAAAGAGAGAGGTACCCCCATTTTCTGAGCACGCTCGGTAGAGATCCCATGCACCTGCTCAGAAGCGTATGGAATCGTGAACCCATCGGGCTCTACTATGAAATTCTTGACCTCGATGAGTTGCCCGTGCTCATCGTGGACTTGCCATGCGAGTTGGACCAAGCGGGCCGAGGACCAGGCTTCTAAGTCAGTATGTGGAGCTCCATATCGTAGGGGGAATCCAGTGGTCTCGGTATCGAAAATAAGGAACATAGGTCCTGTAAGCTATTGAAAATGAAATATATGGATGTGCTGGCAGCCGAGCTGCGCCTCTTGTTCAAATGTATTATTCAATGTGGTTTATGAAAGCTGACCAGAGCTGCTTTTGTACACAATGGGAGATTGTCTGACGCTCAGAGATAAATCGATAAGATGCTTCCCAATTCCAACTATTTACCCGACATTTGCCGCCCCTTACGAGGGATTGAAATATTTCCTAGATTAATTAACCGGGTTTAGGACCCTTTTAAAACAATTAACCCCATGGCGACAAGAATCCGCCTTCAAAGACACGGTAAGAAGCGCTACGCATATTACCACATCGTAGTAGCCGACCAGCGTTCAAAGCGAGATGGTAAGTCCATCGAGCGTATCGGTGAATACAATCCGAACACGAATCCTGCAACCATCAACCTCGATTTCGATAGAGCTCTCTATTGGTTACAGACAGGTGCACAACCTTCTGACACCATGCGAGCCATACTATCCTACAAAGGAGTGATGTATAAGAATCACCTACTCAATGGTGTGAAGAAAGGCGCACTGTCCGAGGAAGAAGTAGAGAAGAAATACGAAGCATGGATGGCCGATAAGGAATCCAGGATCCAAGCCAAGCGTGATTCGATCAAGAAGAAGATCGACACCGAAACAGCTTCTAGAATGGAAGCAGAGGCCAAGATCAAGGAAGAGCGTGCAAAAGAGATCGCTGCCAAGACTGCTCCTATCCCAGTGGAAGGCGAAGCAGCTCCTGAAGGTGAAGCCGTAGCTGAAGGAGAAGAGGCACCGGCCGCTGAAGCTTCCGAAGAGGCAATCGCAGAAGTGCCAGCTACTGAAGAAGCTGAAGCACCTGCAGAAGAAGCCGTAGCTGAAGAGACCGAAGCTCCGGCAGAGGAGGTTCCTGCTCCAGCGGCAGAACCTGTAGCTGAAGAAGAAGCCGCACCGGCTGAAGAAGCTGCTCCTGCCGAAGAAGCTCCAGCAGAAGAGCCTAAAGCAGAGGCCGAGGAAGAAGCCAAGGCAGAAGATTCTAAATCTGAAGAAGAAGAGTGAATCTCTGACCTCATTCAAGAACTATGAAAACAGATCCAAAGCACATCGTGCTTTGGATCTGTTTGTTTATAGACACGTCAATCCTAATTGAGGAGAACTTTCACGGGTCCTATTCGTAGAACGTGGATAGGAATATCTTAATCTTGACTCATGTTCAAATCAGTGCCGTCAACGGTCTTCGTCATTCTACTTCTTCTCAGTTCAGCTTGTACGAAAGAAGAGTATGTGATCGATGAGAACTTCTCAGTACCTGGCCTCGAGCCATCGTTGGCCATACCGCTCGCCAACACTGATTTCGGTCTCGGAGAACTGATCATGCCTCTGGGTCTTGAGGACGAGGTCATCAATGAGCCCGGTACACAGATGGCCTTGATGTTCAGAGAACGCCTCTTCGAGATTGGTCTGGAAGACCTGGTCCAACTGCCGCCTTTGGAAGTCGAAGAGAGCTACGTGGCCGATGCGATCACGGCTGCAGTATTCAATGCGACCTTGGAAGGTGCGGATATTCCCATCTCGGAGAGCTACAATCTTCCTTTTGACTTCGAGAATGGTGAACAACTGGATTCCATCCGACTGGGCGATTCCAATCTGAGTATCGAATTGCAGTCTAGTTTCAGACATGATCTGAGTATCACATTGACTATTCCAGAGATGCTGACTCCCACTGGAGAGATGTTCAGTACACAATTCCAATTGGACTATACCGGGGATGTCCCAGTGATGAATGCGGTCGATATCGATGTATCCGATCATCTCTTGGACTTCAGTGCCCCGGATAATGAGAACGAACTGAATATCCTGGCCGATTTCATCGTGACCCACAGCGGTGAGATGACCAATGCAGGAGATAGTGTCTATTTCGAATTGGCACTGAGTTCTAATAGCATCCGCTCGGCCTATGGATTCTTAGGTCAATTCACCGGCATAGCTGAGATAGATACCCAGCGGGTGGATGTATTCGAGAATATCGATGCAGAGAATATCTATTTCGCTGATCCAGCAATCGAGCTGGACCTATTCAATAGCAGCGGTATTCCCATGGAGATCGATTTCACGAGCCTATTTGCTCCGACCAATTCAATCACCCAATTGATCACAGGAGGAGCCTTGGAAGACATCCCAGTGGTCCTAGGCGCTATCACTCCTGGAACAACTGCTCTGACCGAGCATCGTATTGATAACAGCAATACCGACCCCTCATTGAGCGACATGCTCTCAGAAGGTCCGGTTGACCTGATATACACTGCCGCTGGTGAGACCAATCCCGAAGGGTTCAGCCACAACTTCATTCTGGATACGAGCAAGGTCAGTTGCGATGCAACGGTCATCCTACCCTTGTATGGTGCAGTAGATGGCTATCGATTCGCTGATACGCTCGATGTGGATCTGAGTACAGACCTCGGTCTCGGTGAAGAAGGCATGTTGACCATCGATGATATAGAGTCCGTGCAGATTCGCATCATTGCGGACAATGGGCTTCCGATCGATACGCGTATGCAATTGGTCTTTCTAGATTCCTTACAACAGGCAAGTGACTCTTTATTCATGGGTCAAAGCGATGTGCCGGTTTTGCTTTCCGGGATTGTGGATCACAACTTACCAGAGACGCATCCCGATCACGGAAGGGTGGTGGCTGCGAGACGTTCAGTTACCGATGTGATACTTACGCCTTCTCGGCTAGAAGAACTTACTGAAGGAGGAGTCAAATATCTGGTCATCAAGATAGTAGGTTCTACTTCTGAGGGTAATTCAGGTGAGATGGTGCGATTCTACCCAGAGGACCGATTAGCAGTGCAGGTATCTGCCAAGATTGAAACCGAAATCGACATTTCAGAGTAAAAGGAGGTATGTGCTTACGAATCACACTTCCTATCCTGATGGTACTCAGCCTGATATCGAGTACCGCTCAACAGGATCTCATGCTCTATAATTTGCCCAATGTGGCGCAGAGTATCTATGTGAACCCAGCTCACGCTCCGCATGATGGGATCCATATCGGTCTGCCATTCTTGTCTTCGACAAGTCTCCAGCACAGCAATAGCACCTTCAATCCGGCCAAGCTATTCGAGAACGTGGAAGGAAGAGTCGAATTCAGGACCGAGGCCTTCTTGGATAACATCAGGGAGAAGAACAATCTGGGGCTGGAGATGTCATCGGATCTATTCTCCATCGGGCTTCCCATCAAAGGGCATTATTTCAGTTTTGCCATCAGGGACCGGCTGAGTGCTGGTCTGGTGCTACCAGGTGACATGCTTCGTTTCCCATTCATTGGAAATGGTGACTTCGATGCGACTGATGGAATCTTGGACTTTTCCAATCTGGCCATCGATCTGAATCACTTCACGGAGTACGGTTTCGGTTGGTCCATGACATTGAAAGATAGATTCTACATAGGTGCCCGCACCAAGATCCTATTCGGTAAAGAGAATATCTCTACTGCTGACAATACCATTCAATGGATCACAGATCCTGTAGATTACACTTGGACGGTCGAAGGAGATGTGATGGTACAATCTTCCGGGGTGGATAACCTCCTGGATAGCATAGATGGCAATGCACTATTGGAGAACGGACGCATAGGAAAGTACATGTTCGGGAGCAGCAATACCGGTCTAGGTGTGGATCTCGGATTCGGGATGCAGATGAATGAAAGACTCGACTGGGGTATAAGCGTGGTCGATCTGGGATATATCCGATGGAAAGAGGACAATCGCAATTTTACCGGTGTAGGTGCTGAATTCGGATTTGCGGGAATCGAGATCACAGAGGCTTTTGTACAGGAGGGCGGTTCCTTCTC
>JABDLZ010000306.1 GCA_013001705.1 Flavobacteriales bacterium | reverse complement strand
ATGCTCTAGTTGCTGTGATGGTTTCGTAGAAGTAACTATCAGTGGTTGCGTGGCGCCTTACTCCTTCACGTGGATAGGCCCAAATGGATTCACTTCCGATCAAATGAATCTTGGCGGACTTTGCCCTGATGTCTACACGCTGTTCGTTGCCGAAAGCAATGGCAATGAGATCCAGTTGAACGCAGAGGTCTTTGAATCGTCTGAGGTCAGTTTTGTCTCCGAAGATTGGATCTGCAATGGTCAACTGCAATTTGATGGTCAATTGACCTACATAGACTTGGACGGAGGAGATATCGATTCTGGAACGGCATGCATGACACCTCCGTATTGCTGGGAAGAACCTGTGAGCTATGAGTGGTTGGATGGAATGGGGTCTCTCATCTCTACTGGGTCATGTGTCGAAGAATTGCTGGAAGGAGATTATTCGGCCAACATGTCTTCTCCTACCGGCAGCATCACATTCGATTTCACACTGGAAGGAAATGGTGGGGATAGCACGCTCTATGCCCAGGGGTGTCAACCCTGGGATGTCAATCCACCGGTCATTACCGTATGCCCTCCAGATACTTCTGTCATCGTTAACTCTGACTGTGAATCCATTGTTTGGGATTATTCCGACCAGGTCATGGCCGTAGATGATTCTACCGCAGTAGATGATCTGATCATCACTCAAAGTCCAGTAGCTGGTACCAATTTCTTCGGAACACAGACCATCTCCATCTCTGTACAGGACGAGCAAGGGAATCTAAGCACATGTGTTTTTGTAGTGGAAGCTATTGACGAAACAGCACCGTTGATAAGCCTTTGTCCCGGTGACACCTTGGTATCGCTGAATGCAAGTGGCTCATATGTCTTAGAAGATTTCACCTCAGAGGTCCTCGTCACCGATAATTGCACCGCGACCGGCAATATCCTTGTCAGCCAAGACCCACTTCCCGGCACGAATCTCCCGGCTTCTACCGATCCAGTGTTGGTCACATTGACTGCCATCGATGCGAGTGGACTCACTTCAACGTGTGCTTTCGAATTGACTGTCGGTGGGGGATGTACCGACCCTGTTGCTTGCAACTACCTCCCCAGCGCGATCATCGAAGATGGCAGCTGTTGCTATTCCTCGTGTGGATGTACAGACCCTTTAGCGGAAAACTTCGACCCAGAAGCTCTGTGCGAAGATTCTTCCTGCCAATACCTTATCCAAGGCACGGTCTATCATGATGTAGATGAGAACGGGATTCTTGATGGAGCGGATTATGGGCTGGCCGGTGAGGTGGTGATCCTTGAGCCGCTAGGAATAATGGCCATCAGCAATCAGGACGGTGTCTATCATTTCTCCTCTGTAGGAGCTGGGGACTATATCTTGACCGTAGAAAGCAATACGGTCTTTCCTTTCCATATCACACCTCAATCCGTGTCCACCGCAGTGGGTGCAGGAAGTGCTTCTATGGTCGATTTCGGTCTGTCGGATGAAGAACCCTTATTCGAGGTCGACATGCATTTCTATCCCCCCGGTCAAGGATATGCCTGCGATGTGTTCCGTAGCCATTACATATGTTTCCAGAATCTAGGTAACCTATCCTTCGATGGACTTATCGAATTCCAATTCGATAGTCTGTTCCAAGGCTATAGCGAGGTGACCCCTATCGACTCTGCATCAGCTCATTCGATCTGGTTCAGTTTCGAAGACCTTCTTCCCAATGAGCAGCGCTGCTATCAAGTCTTATTACTCACGCCCACCGTGGACCTTATTGGAGAATTCCTGTTCAGTTCAGCTACAATTTGGGGGCTGAATGGCACTGATACGGTCGCTTATGGTGAAGAGGCCATTGAAGTAGAACTCACCTGCGCCTATGACCCCAATGACAAGCAAGTATTTCCTCAAGGATACTCTGAGATGCACTATATCCAAAATGATACGGTGCTGGAATATCTCATCCGATTCCAGAACACAGGAAATGCCCCTGCAACGGATGTGCGTATCATCGACACTCTGGATGTCAACTTGGACCTGAGCACATTTGAATTGGTGGCAAATTCCCATTCGGTCAACACGACCATCGACCCACAATCCAGAGAAGTGGATTTCTATTTCGAGAATATCATGCTCCCTGATTCAGTCAACAATGAACCCGAGAGTCATGGTCTGGTGTCTTTCAAGATCAGGCCACAGATGGAGCTCCCGCTGTTGACCCAATTGAATAACACGGCTCACATATTCTTCGATAACAATCCTCCTATCGTGACCAATACCACGTGGAGCACCATATATGATTGCAGTCTCTTCCAGGTCTCCTTCAGCCAAGATGGAGCGCAATTGACCGCTTCTGAAGGGGATAGCTATCAATGGTTCTTGAATGGAGAGGCGATTTCTGGGGCAACTACTCAGGAATATATGGCCTTGGAGTCCGGTGAATACTCTGTACAGGTCGGTATCGATTTTCCCTGTATGGATGCCTCCTCATCGGTCTTCATTGTAGTCAATAGTTTGAGCGAATTCTCAGACGGTCCACTGCTCCTCTTCCCCAATCCGATGAAGGATAGAGCGCGCTTGATGTTGCCAGATCTTCATCAGTTCTACAGCGCGGAGATTCTCGATCTACTAGGAAGATCGATCAGACTCGTACAGGTCGAAGCTCATGCTCCCAGCCTGACCATCGACCGGCAGGATCTTGGAAGGGGTCAATATCTTCTGCGCTTGATCGGTGTCGATGGCCCGAGAGAACTCATGTTCACTGTCGAATAGCCCGCTCTTTTCCAAGCTTTTTCCATCCTCCATAGGCATTGAAATTACCGCTCCAAAAGTTTTCCTTTGCGGCATGGCAAATGACGACCTACTGAAGAAAGTGATATCCCATGCTAAGGAGTATGGATTCGTATTCCCATCGAGTGAGATATACGATGGACTCGGTGCCACCTATGACTATGGGCAGAATGGCTCAGAACTGAAGAACAACATCAAGCAGTACTGGTGGGATGCCATGGTCAAGAACCATGAGAACATCGTGGGCATAGATGCGGCCATCTTCATGCACCCCACCACTTGGAAGGCCAGTGGTCATGTAGATGCTTTCAACGACCCTTTGATCGACAATAAGGATAGCAAGAAGCGCTATCGTGCCGATGTCCTGATAGAAGACCATATGGCCAAGTATGAGTCCAAGATCAAGAAGGATGTAGCCAAGGGGAAGAAACGATTTGGTGATGCTTTTGATGAAGAGCAATTCCTGGCCACCAATCCGAACGTACTGCGCAACAAGGCCAAGATCGAGGATATCCAACAGCGCTTCAGCGAAGCCATGAATGCCGATGACCTGGCCGGGGTCAAGCAATTGATAGAGGATCTGGGTATCGTCTGTCCGGTATCCGGTACCAAGAATTGGACGGATGTGCGTCAGTTCAATCTCATGTTCGGGACCGAGTTGGGCTCTGTGGCTGGAGATGCCAGTACGATCTACCTACGACCTGAGACCGCTCAGGGCATATTTGTCAATTACCTCAATGTGCAGAAGACCGGAAGGATGAAACTCCCCTTCGGAATCGCACAGATAGGGAAAGCATTCCGTAATGAGATCGTGGCCCGTCAATTCATCTTCCGTATGCGCGAGTTCGAGCAGATGGAGATGCAGTATTTCGTCAAGCCCGGAACTGAACTCGACTTCTATGCACAATGGAAAGAGGAGCGACTGAAGTGGCATAAGGCACTCGGACTCGGAGATGATAAATACCGTTTCCACGACCACGTCAAGCTGGCCCACTACGCCAATGCGGCAGCTGATATAGAATTCGACTTCCCTATGGGCTTCAAGGAATTGGAAGGCATCCACTCGCGCACCGACTTCGATCTCAAGGCACATGAAGAATTCAGTGGGAAGAAGCTGCAGTACTTCGACCCAGAACAGGAGAAGAACTATGTACCCTACGTTGTGGAGACCTCTATCGGATTAGATAGGATGTTCTTAGCGGTTCTGAGCTCGGCCTATACCGAAGAGAAACTGGATGATGGCTCGGAACGAACGGTGCTGCGTATCCCTGCTCCACTCGCTCCTGTGAAGGTAGCAGTGCTTCCATTGGTCAGAAAAGATGGACTGCCGGATTTGGCCCGTAAGATCCTTCAGGACATCCAGTATGACTTCAATTGTCAGTATGATGAGAAGGACACGGTGGGTAAGCGCTACCGCAGACATGACGCATTAGGAACACCGTATTGCATCACCGTGGATTATGATTCTTTGGATGATAAGGCAGTGACCATACGCGAGCGGGATAGCATGAAGCAGGAACGTATCGCCATTGACAAGGTCTATGATTACATCAAGGACAAGGTGAGCATGGGGAGTCTGTTGAAGAAGCTCTGAGTCAGTTTGTAAAGACTTCAGAATGGGCCTATTGGAGCGCACTTAGAAATTTTTATCTGACACCGTTCGAACGATGGGCTCGGAGCGCCCTTCGAGTATCTCAGGGTGCTCCTTATTTATCCCTTATGAGAGGGCTGAGGCTCTCGAAGCCCGGAACTGCTAGGCCCTCGGTCTTGTTTGGCCGTCCATTACCTCTGAATCAGAAAGCTCTGAGTGCTTCTAATGCCTTCATCAGTCAGGAGCAACAGCGAATATCTCCCTTCTCGAAGTTCAGACACTTCAATGGTGCTAGAGGTTCTTCCATCTAAAACCCTTCTCCCAAGGTCATCAAAAATCTCATACCTATGAGGTGAGTTGATCTCGACTCGCAGATGATCAGTTGCAGGGTTGGGAAAAAGCTTTATCCCGTCAATACTCAGCTCTTCCAATGAAGTCACCACACCGAAGTCCATATCATCAACTGACAGCCATCCATCACCGGGCACGAGGTCCCCTACGGCTGCATAGACGCGCAGAATGCAATGGGTCGTTGCAATGTCTATAGGTGGGAAGGCGATACTGATCTGGGTCCATGTGCTGGCCGTGTCTTCTGGTAACCAATAGTCGGTGTGCACCATCTCGTTCTCATTATAGAACTCTGCCTGCACACCCACTGCAGCCGAATATGTGCGCCACCACTTGGCCATGAACAAAAGTCCATCCGGTAATCCGCCCATCTCTATCAAGGTCTGTGCTTCCCCATAAGAGCCCAATCCCATGTCCACAGCCTGTACGCGCATAGCGTAGTTTCCAGAATAGGCCTCTGTATCTTGACTGGTACTCGTGGTCAATTGAGTATTGTCCGAATCCCAGCCCACAGGTTCCAGGGTAGATTGTGGAGTGGCCTCCCACTCTTCAAATCCGCTATTGGGAACAGTTTGGGCCATCATCAATGATGGCAGAAGGATACAGATCACAAAGAGTTTCAGATGAGCCATGGGTTAAGTATTTGTTGGTCCACTGAATATCGGAAAGCCCGACTGGATTCTGAAAACGATTATTTACGCTTATTGAAATCGTTCATCGTA
>JABDLZ010000305.1 GCA_013001705.1 Flavobacteriales bacterium | reverse complement strand
GTACCTGTTGTGACGCCAGTTGCATCGCAGGGTAGCTATGTTCGGATGAGATAAGCGCTGAAAGCATCTAAGCGCGAAACTCACCTCAAGATGAGATATCATTGAGAACCGTTATAGACGATGACGTTGATAGGCTGCAGGTGTAAAGACAGCAATGTCAAAGCCGAGCAGTACTAATTGTTCGAAGCTTTCAATGAGAGAACAGTTCTCCTAATCATTTTCCAAGATGTCTTTTTGATATTGGTGTCAACCTTGCGTTGACCACGATTTTTGGTGACTATAGCGATGGTGTTCACCTCTTACCATTTCGAACAGAGAAGTTAAGCCCATCAGCGCTAATGGTACTGCTAAGGCGGGAGAGTAGGTCGTTGCCAATCTTAATAAAGAGCCCCTTCATTTATTTGAAGGGGCTTTTTTATGCGATATATCTCAAGTTGGAAGTATCCGTGCATGCTATAGTAATCTACACCGGCAATTGGTGCTGCTAGATCATGAAAATTGTGAGGAAATGAAGTACGGTTATGCCTGACATCGCGTTAGGACTGGCCAGTTCGATCTCTTTCTCTTCAACAAGACCTTTTAGTCCTTCAGTTTGCTTTAGGTCTTCTGCTTCTTCTTGCGAGCAGCTGGGAAAAGGATGTTGTTCAGAATCAATCGATATCCAGGAGAATTAGGAAAGAGATTGAGGTCTGTCGGAGGGTCATTAACCCGATGTGTATAGTCTTCTGGGTCATGGCCCCCATAGAAAGTCCATTGTCCCAAACCGTATTCTCCATGGATGTATTTGGCAGTGCTGTGTTTGTGGGTTTCTCCCAACACTAGTACGTTAGACTTGATCTGGTCCTTATGGAAAGAGGTGGTCTGACCCATGAACCCCTTGATCACCTTTTCATGGTTCTGCGTCAACATGGTCGGAACTACATCCCATTTCGCTGAGAATTCGAACAGAAGAAAGAAGTCTTTATCCTGAGGAATACGAGTATGGACACGAGTGGCATCGATACTCGAAAACTCATAGACCATGGGGTTTTTTTCCAAGGTGAAATTCTCAAACCCGAAACAGTTGTCATACTGAAGTTTGGACTGTGCAGTAGGGTCAGCTGGATCTCCATCGAACATGGACTCGCAGATATCTGTATTCAATGCTGCAAGAGCAATATCATATGAATCCGTTCCAGAACACATGGTGAAGAGATAACCTCCTCCAGCGGTGTATTCTGAGATATTGCTTACCACTGCCTTTTTGAGATCGGATACTTTGGTGAATCCTAAACGATTGGCCAAGGATTCCATCTCTTTGACCTGTTCTTGGTACCAAGCCGCATTTCTATAACTGGCGTAGAACTTTCCGTACTGTCCTGTAAAATCCTCATGATGCAAGTGGAGCCAATCATATTTAGGTAATTCTCCCTTGATTATCTCTTCGTCATAGATGACCTTATATGGGATTTCAGCGTATGTCATCACCAGTGTGACCGCATCATCCCAAGGGAGTTTGCTTTTTGGTGAATAGACCGCGATCTCAGGTGCTGTTTCTAGTTTGACTACTTCTTGGTTGACTTCAGGATCAGCAATTTGATTGATGATCTCCATAGCCTGGACATCGGCCAAGATGTTATAGGAGACTCCTCTGATCACGCATTCTTCTTCAATATCTGCATAGCTTTTTATCATGAAGCTGCCTCCCCGATAATTCAATAGCCACTCAACTTCGATATCATTCTGCAATACCCAGAAGGCAATACCATAGGCCTTGAGATGGTTTTTCTGGCTCTCATCCATCGGGATGAGTATATAAGCAGCTGATAACCAAGAAGAAAAAAGAAAACAGAACGATATCAGAATCAATCTCATGGACGTGGACCTAATTTGAGTGGGTACTTCAAAAATAGGGCCATGTGCTCCTCTATGGCAAGGAATTCGATCGAAGTATCGACCTTCTTTTCCTCAGAAGTCTAGATCGTCTGCATCGGTGGATTCATCTGGGCTCCAATCATCATTCATTTTAGACTGCAGAGTGATGGTTGGACCAGCATCGGAGAATCCCATGTCAGGGGAAAGTGGGTCGATGGTCTCGTGGAAGTCGAATGCCTGTAGATCGCTGAATTTCGCCAACTCGTTCTGGAATCTCAGCTTGATCGTGTCCAAGGCACCGTTCCTGTGCTTGGCGATAATGAACTCTCCGATATTCTTCGTTGGCATACCATCTTCGTACTCATGTATGTTATAGTACTCTGGACGGTAGATGAACGAGACCAGATCAGCATCCTGCTCGATTGCTCCTGATTCTCTGAGATCCGATAGTTGGGGTTTCTTATCACCACCTCTAGTCTCCACCGATCGATTCAATTGCGAAAGTGCAATAACTGGGACATTCAATTCTTTGGCAATACTCTTGATGGAGCGTGAAATAGTTGAAATTTCTTGCTCTCTGTTTCCTTTATCTCCGCCCGCTGTCATCAATTGGAGATAATCAATGATGATCATCTCAATATTATGCTGTTGCTTGAGACGTCTGCACTTTGCCCTCAGTTCAAATACAGAGAGGGCAGGGGTATCATCGATGAAAATAGGAGCCTTGGATAGACGTCCAATGCGAGCATGGAGATGAGCAAATTCATCATCTCTCAAGCTACCTTTTCTTAGTTTCTCAGAAGAGATCTCGGTCTCACTGGCAATCAGTCGTTGGACCAACTGAACAGATGACATCTCAAGAGAGAATATGGCGACTGGTCGTTGAAACTCCACTGCGGTATTACGTGCCATGGACAGTACAAATGCAGTTTTACCCATACCTGGACGGGCTGCGATCACGACCATATCCGATCGTTGCCAACCAGAGGTGACCTTATCCAAGTCCTTGAACCCTGATGGAACTCCACTTACGCCTTCTTCCATCTTCATGACCTCTTCGATCTGTAAGATCGCCTCTTTCATCAATGAGGACATCGCATCATAGGATCGTTTCAGATTCCCTTCTGAGACGGTGTAGAGTTTGCTTTCTGTGCGGTCAAGGAGATCGAAGACATCGGTGGTCTCATCGTACGCATCCTTAATCGTCTCGGATGAGATTCGAATCAATTCCCTCAGAATGAATTTCTGAGTGATGATCCTAGCATGAACTTCTGCATTGGCTGTAGATGCCACCTTGTTGGTCAACTGCGAGATGTAGAAGGGACCTCCAATAGCCTCAAGATGTCCGAGTTCTCGCACTTTCTCAGTGACTGTCAGAATATCGATAGGTTTCGACTCATTGAACAATCTGGTCACGGCCTCGAAGATCTGCTGATGCCTAGGGTCATAAAAGGCATCGGGACGCAGGGCATCTATCACATCGTTCAGTGCTTTGGAATCCATGAGGATCGCACCGAGCACTGCTTCTTCTAATTCGATAGCCTGAGGAGGTAATTTGCCTCCTTCTATGGCCGCGTTCCCAAATGATGAGGGACGTTTCAGGCGGTCGATATTCTTCTTTGTCTTCAGTTCTTCCATCGGGATCGTGAAAGTAGGATAAGCTGACTTTCTGAAGATGATAAAATACAGAATGGATTTCAACGTCTGTCCAACATCCTTTTCAACGATCGATGGAATGTGCTGCGTAGATGCTGTCAGCTGACCTAACTTTGAATTCTATGCGGCTCCTTTCTGCTTTAGGTTTCTGGGTCACCCTCCTCTTGGGCTTTGTGTCCTGCAAGGAAGATGTGGATGACGTACCACCACGTATTGTTATTACCTCTCCAGAATCCGATATAGCCATCATCATGCCCGATACGATCACTGTGGCAGGAGAGGTGGAAGATGATAAAGAATTGGAATTTGTCAATTTCGGTCTCGTGAATCAGGACCTGGTTCAGGCCGGTCCACGGATATCTGTCACTTCGATCAACAATCCCTTGGACTTCTCCCTGACTTTACCTGTCACGGACTTAGATATAGAGACCGGGCCACATTTCGTAGAAGTGTTTGCCTCGGACGGTAATAATGATACGCGAGCCTATGTAGAAGTTCAGGTCACCGCGATCCCACGCGAATACCAAGGACTCCTTTTCACTCAAGAACAATTAGGTCAGGAAATGGCCTTGATATTGAGAGAAGATGGAACTCTGTTCACCCTTTACACGGGTTCAAATGGCATTCTCACCACCAGTAATGACCGATGGAATTCTATTGTCATTCTTGATGAAGAAAACAATTCGCTCAGCTCTTACGATGCCGATTCTGGCCTAGAAAATTGGTCGATTCCTTCCATTATCGGGTCTCAAGATGAAATCATTGAGTTGAAGAATGATCCTTATTCTCGTTCATCGCGGGTCCTTACCTCAGTACCATCCATTTTAAATTTCAACAAAGATGGACTCGCTTCTGCCACCGTCTCATTAGATGCTGAATGGTCACCACTGCTCATGTACATCGATCCAGACCATATTTGGGTCGCTTCTGAAACTCCCTCTGGTTATCGGGTGAGTCAGATATTCAAAGCGAGTGGATTCGAAGTCGATTTTTTCATTGTCCCCGAGAGACCTGTACAGATGGAGCGATTATCGACAGATGAGCTCATCCTAGTGGATAGCAATGGCGATATACGCATACTTGAAACTCCGACCGGAGGACAGTATGGTATTGACACGGCTGCAGAACCTCCGGTCTTGGATTGTATTGTAGCTCAGGGAGATGTCGCCTATTTCATTACTTCAGAAGGACTATATCGCTACTCATCATCCAGCTTTCTAGCACCTCTGATATACTCCGGCACAGATTTTCATAGCCTATCTTACGATGACCTGGGACAACGCCTTGTTCTCTCTGAAGGGAGCTCTATTGGATTCTATCTTCTGGATCCGTTGCAGAACGCAGGGAGTGTAGATGTAGGCAGTGCCGCCTCAGAGCTTAGAGTGCTTTTCAACAAGTGATTCCTTGACTTCTGAGTGGGCTTTTCGCGCCCGACTTATCGAGGCATTCAGTTCGAAACCTATCAGAAGAACAATACTGTTGAAGTAGATCCACAGACAGAAGATAATGATGGACCCGATGACCGAACCCACATAACCATAGAGTTCATCGAAACTTGTGAAGTCGTTCACATAGGTGGCAAACCCGAGGGCGATCAAGATCATGAGCAGGCTGGCCAAGGTGGTCCCTGCAGAAAAGACCTTCCACCCTTTGTCATCCGGATTGCCCACATTATAAAGTATCGATATGGCCATCATGAATAGGAGCAGTACGATGGCATAGTTGGTCAAATAGAAAAAGGCGGTCTGTATACCATCGTCTATAATTTCCAGGCTGTCCAGATAATCTGCGACCCATCCACTAGCAGTGACCAAAGACAGAGCGGTGATCACCAGTATGGCCAATACCAACATGATCAGTAGGGATATGAAGAACTGAATGAATGCTCCTTGCCGATTGACCAGATTGACCGACTGCCCGAATGCTGAGAGAATAGACGACACCGATCGACTGGAATAATAGAAGACCAGTAGGAAGGTCACGGAAAGAATACCCGTGCGTTTGTTCTGAATGAGGTCTACGATGGCACCTTCGAATACGGCATATGCCCTATTCGGAATGATATCGCTCAGGTAGTTGAGTAGGAGTATCTGAAAGTCATCCGATATGTAGGGGATCAGTGAGAAAAGCAGAATGACCGTGGGGAAGAAGGCCATGATCAACTGGAAGGAAATGGCAGAAGCACGCAGCGCCAGAGCTCCATTTCCTAGTCCATGGAAAAAGAACCGAATGACAAATAGCAGATTCAATCCTTCGAAACCGGGTAGAATGATCTTCTCCAAAGCGGATCTGGTCCATTCTACTGGTGGACTGGTCTGTATATACTCAATCAGCGGTTTGAACATCGAATTCTGCTTTCAGACTTATGTCCAGACTTCTGACCTTATGAGTCAAGGCTCCCATTGATATGAAGTCAACTCCGCACTCAGCGTAAGGAACTATATTCTCCTTGGTGATCCCTCCTGAGCTTTCCGTTTCAGTTTGTCCACTGATCACAGTCACCGCCTCTTTTGTCTCTGCCACAGAGAAGTTGTCCAGTAGGATTCTTCGTACGCCTTCATTATCTAGGATCTCATTCACCTCTTCCATATCCCTTGCTTCTACGATGATATCCAGATCCAGACCTTGGGCTTTCTGGTAATCTGTACATCGTGTGATCGCTCGGGAGATACCGCCAGCAAAATCAATATGATTGTCCTTGATCATCATCGCGTCATAGAGTCCCATGCGGTGATTGGTACCCCCTCCGATACGTACAGCTTCTTTCTCGAAATATCTGAACAAGGGTGTGGTCTTGCGTGTGTCCAGTATTTTGGTGTTAGTATGGGATATAAGATTCATGGTCGACCGGGTCTTGGTAGCAATCCCACTCATACGCTGTAGAATGTTCAATACCAGTCGTTCTGCTATTAGAAGCGAGTGAACATCCCCCATGACACGCAGCGGTATATCCCCATAAACATGTGAGCGTCCATCGGTGCTGCTCACATCCACTTGGATATCGGGATCGATCAGGTGGAAAATCCTGACGGCCACTTCAAGTCCAGCAAGCACCCCATCTTCTTTGATGAGCATATACATGCTGCCTTGGGCATCTTCTGGAATGCAGGCCAGGGAAGTATGATCACCATCGCGTACATCTTCTTCTAAAGCGAGTCTTACGAATGTTTCTAGATTCATCATGCCAAATCTATTGGAAACCACGATCCATCGGCAGAGACCTTATGAAGTTCGCTATCATCCACATTGGGAAGACCTCAGATAAAGGGCTGAGGAGTTTCATAGAAGAATTCCGTAAACGTCTGAGTCGATTCGCCAAGTTGGAGATCATCGTGGTCAATAGTCCCAAAGGAAAATTGAATGCTGAGGAGGTCAAGCAAAAAGAAGCCGATCATGTGTGTAAGCACTTGAATTCTAGTGATTTGGTGGTTTTATTGGATGAGGGCGGAGCAAGTCTCACGAGCAGGAGATTCGCTAAGATGATCTCCGAACATTTCCTTCACCGATCACAACGTATGACCTTCGTGATAGGTGGAGCTTATGGATTTGCCGATATCTTGCAGAAAAGGTCAAATGAAAGCATATCGCTTTCCAGAATGACATTCAATCATGAATTGGCGTTGGCTGTTTTCGTTGAGCAACTATATCGGGCGCTGACCATTATCAACAAGCATCCCTATCACAACGACTGATCGAGATGGCACTGCCATTTCCAAGCGGAG
Organism: Flavobacteriales bacterium; assembly: GCA_013001705.1. Lineage (NCBI taxonomy): Bacteria > Pseudomonadati > Bacteroidota > Flavobacteriia > Flavobacteriales > Flavobacteriales bacterium. The sequence goes on along the minus strand of JABDLZ010000305.1, from coordinate 26,465 downwards.
GATACCATGTCGTCCAAGCCCAACTGAGGTGTCCACATCAGTTTCTCTCTTGCTTTACCATTGTCAGCATAGATAGCTGCGATATCCCCAGGCCTTGCGGGACCGATGATATAGGGTAAGTCTACTTGGTTTGTTTCCTTGAACGCATCTACGATCTCCTGGACCGATACACCATTACCTGTTCCCAGATTGATGAAGTCGAATGAATGCTCTTGCAGCCCGTCTATGAGTCTGCGCATTCCCATGATGTGAGCTTTGGCAATATCCGTCACGTGGATGTAATCGCGGATGCAGGTACCATCACGGGTGGGGTATTCATCTCCGAAGATCGTCAGCTTGTCTCTGTGGCCAGCAGCGGTCTGAGTGATATAAGGGAGTAGGTTATTGGGCACGCCTAGCGGCAGTTCTCCGAGTTTTCCGGAAGTATGGGCACCCACCGGATTGAAATAACGTAATGCGAGTACATCCATATCCCATTGCAGGGCACAGTCCGATAGTATGCGCTCGCCAATGACCTTGGAGAATCCATAGGGCGATTCGCTTTTACCTATGGGTGAATCTTCTGTGACAGGGAGGCTGGGTGGTGTGCCATAGACAGTGCAAGATGAAGAGAACAGGTGATACTTGACACCATATTTTCGCTGAGCCTTGATGAGGTGGATCAGCCCCCCTACGTTGTTCTCATAGTATTCCAAGGGTTTCTCTACGCTCTCGCCTACTGCCTTGAGAGCTGCGAAATGGATGACCCCATCGAATCGATGTCTATCAAAACATGCATCCACCGCTTGCTCGTCTCTCAGGTCTACATCTTCATGCTCGACTTTACGACCAGTTATCTCCTCGATCCTTCTATAGGTATCAGGTGAACTATTGGAATAGTTATCAATGCTCACCAAGGACCAGTCAGTGGACTCTAGGAGTTCTACGATCGTGTGGGACCCGATATATCCGGCTCCACCTGTGATAAGGATCTTCATGATGGATATTGCGACAAATCTATGAACTCGGGCTTGTGGCGAGGTCGGATTCGAAAATTTCGAGCATCTCCTCTATGAATCGGGTCCGGTCGAAATGATGGCGATTATCCAAGGCTCCTTGCTTGAGCTTGTTCAATAGATCCGGCTCCTGATAGAGGCGGTCCATATTATCCCGTATCTCTTCTACGGTATTGGCCTTCATGACCAGTCCATTGAGCCCATGTTCCACTACTTCATTGCACCCTCTGGAATCTGTGGTGATCACAGGAACGCCCATGGCGAGTGACTCCATGAGGTTGACGGGCATTCCTTCACGCTCGCTTGGGAAGACATTCACATCGGCTACACATAGGTAGTGGTAGACATTCTCCTTCCAACCGACATTGACAATGCCCGGGCACCTGCGCATCTGCTCTTCCTCTTCTGGCGTGAGATTGGTCGGATGGATGCGGTCTTTGGCCCCTACGAGTATGAGCTTCAGATTCTTATGATCCTCATAGAGTTGCAAGAAGGCCCGTATGAGTTTGTCAAAACCCTTGAAATCCACTTGACGTCCAACGAAAATGAAGACGAAATCCCCATCTCTCACGCCCAATCTTCGGTGGTATCGAATCTGTTCTTCTTGGGGGATGACATCCAGATTGAATTTTTCCAGATCACAGCCCAGACCGAATGATTCAAGGACCTTGATGCGAGAAGAATCTACATGGCCACTGAGTACTTGACGGTCGGATTCATTCAGAAGAATGATTTGATCCATTTTTCCTGCAGCCCATCGTTCAGCGGATCCTATAGCCAGTTTTCTCCACCCTTTCAAGATCGGGTAGGCCAGACCATGTATCATGGCCACAGTACGTGGCCAACTAGGCTCTTTGGCTATAGCTGTAGTGAACATAGCTGCTGAGAAGTGTACGTTGATCAGGTCAGGCTTGATCTCATTGACTATCTCTCTCAATCTCTTGGCCGAGCTCAGGTGCTTGTTCCATTCGAATCCACGTGGGAAATCCACTTCTACCAGTTCTCCGAAGACTTCCCGATCATAGCAGTCTATCTGAGAGATGTGCTTGGTAGAACTCGCAAGGAATACCTCATTCCCGCGCTCCTGCAGTTCGCGGGCGATATCCTCCAAAAAGGTGTAGTAATTGGTGATGGACGGTATGATGAAAAGGATCTTCATCGGTCGACAAACCTAGCCAAACATTGCTCATGGCCCGTCTGGAAAGCTAATGCACTTCCTTTCTTTAATTGCCTTACTTTGCTCCACTTAACGCAATCCATGAATAGGTTCTTCGAGCGCATATTCGCCAAAAAGGTACCTGCTACAGGGCTAGCTGTCTTCCGCATCCTCTTCTTCACCAATCTTCTCCTCGAGGTCTTCCATATTTTCACGTACCGGAAGTTGATCTTCGATCGGGTCCCTTTCCTCGAGAGTTCAGAGATCGCATTGACTATCCCGCTGTGTATCTGGATGATCTCCTTGGTCTTCATCGTCTTTGGACTCTTCACACGCTGGGCCACCGTCATCAACTATCTCTTGATCCTGGTCTACATGAGTGATCTGGATATGTTCGAGTATCACATGGACTATGTATACACTGGGTTGAGCCTGATGGTGATTTTCCTACCGATAGACCGAGTGATGTCTTTGGATCGTCTTCGCAGGAAGATCCGGTTCTCTTCATCCAAGCAAGAGTATGAAGAAGAACGTACAGTCAGGGTCTATGCCTACTTCCTTCCTGTTCTATTCGGATTGGGTGTGGTCTACGCGGACTCGGTTCTGTACAAGATCACCTCCCCCATGTGGATGGAAGGCTTAGGTATGTGGTTGCCGGCCTCCATCACACAGATCACCATTTGCAAGGATCAGTTCATTCTGAATCAAGAATGGCTGGTCAGGGGTCTGGGGTATTTGACTGTACTGTTTGAGACGATATTCATCTTCACATTCTGGTTCAAGCCCTTCCGAATCCCGTTTCTTCTTATAGGAATCGGACTGCACATAGGTATATATATAGAGTTCCCTATTCCATACTTTGCTCTGGGTAGTGCATTCATCTACGTACTTATGTTCCCCTTTTCTTGGTGGAGAAGGATCGGTTCGATATTCAATAGGAATTCAGAGTATGAGCCACTGCATTTCTATTACGATGCAGAATGCCCTCTCTGCTTGAGGACCAAATGGATCATCGAATATTTCGATTTCCGTTCACGGGTCGATTTCGTAGCGATACAGTCACTGCCTGATCAGCATGAACTCCTAAAAGAGAATACGAGAGAAGAGCTTTTGGATAGTGTATTCACCCAGTACAAGGGCAATACCTTTGAAGGATTGGCCAGCTATCGAGAGGTATTCAAGCGGGTCCCAGCGTTCTGGATATTCTTGCCTATGGTCTCACTGCCTGGTCTGCAACAGGTCTCGGCAAAGGTCTATCGCTACATCGCTGATGCTCGGGATACCGAGCGGTGTAACGAAGAGAACTGCGGACTACCTCTGCTGCGCTCTCCATATGAGGAAAAGCCGACTAGAATCTTCAGGAATCTGAACAGTGAACAGCTGGAATTCAATCTGCTGAAGTATGGAGTTCTGATCCTTCTCATCTTCCAGATCAATGTCAGTCTATTCTCACCCTACCCGAAGCAATGGACAGAGCAGATGCTCTCTCATCTTCCGGAAAGGATTCAATCCCCGGTCAATAGTTTCCACAATGGGATGGAGGCCTACTCTAGGAAGCTCATTGGCATCACCCGACACCCGGTATTCATGGATGGGCATTTCAATAAGATCAGATCATTTGCGGTAGAATATCAGCAGGGTGATGAACGAATCCTTTTGCCCATGACCAGTGCGGAAGGATTGCCAGGGGAAATGCTCAGTGGAGGGACATTTGTTCACTGGACATTCAGAGTATGCTATTCCCAAGCAGATGATGAGGCCTTGATTGCCGGACTAAAACGCTACACCGCCTACTGGCTGATGTCGACAGGTCGCGGTGTGGAAGGTCAGCAACGCTTCAGGGTCACGACACGCTCAGACCGACCCGTCTTCAAGTGGGAAAAGGATCTACTGACCGAAAACCTCAACCGACCATGGGAGGAGTGGGGTGAAGTGGTCTGGGTAGATGGAGAGTTCGACACAAGCCGACAGAGGGAACTATGAAGATTGCGCTACTTCAATCCAATTATATTCCTTGGAAGGGTTATTTCGATATGATCGATGAGGTGGACCACTTCGTGTTCTATGATGAAGTACAGTACACCAAGAATGACTGGCGCAATAGGAATAAGATCAAAGATGCACATGGTAATACCCAGTGGATCACTATACCTGTTCGGGTTGAAGGGCTATCTCAAAAGGTCAATGAGACACAAGTGGCCAGTGAACTTTGGAGAAAGAAACATCTGAAGACCCTAAAAGCATGCTATGGCCGGGCCGGAGCATTCAAGGAACTCATGCCACTGATAGAGAAATGGTACACCGAAATCGAATCGGACATGTTGAGCGATATCAACAGGCATCTGATATTAGAGGTCTGTAGGTACTTGGACATTGACACTCCCATCACGGAGAGTACGGATTACGCGCTTCAAGGTGATAAACAAGAACGCATACTGGACCTATGTGATAAACTGAATGCAGACATCTATCTCTCTGGCCCATCTGCAAGGACCTATATAGATGTACCTAGATTTCAAAAGCAAGGCATCGAGGTCGAATGGATGGATTATGAAGGATATCCAGAGTATTCCCAAGCAGGGACGCATTTTGAACATGGACTCAGTATCTTAGACCTTATGTTCCATGAGGGAGGGAATTCAAGAAACTTCATTAAACGATCAGCGCAGCAGTGAAGGTCAGCATTGTCACCAGTGTGTATCGTTCACAAGGATTCCTCCGAGAATTCCACAGCCGCACGTGTGAAGTGCTGGATCGTCTCGCAATAGAGGAGGCCGAATTCATCTATGTCATTGATGGTATCACCGATGATTCTATAGCTCTTTTACAATCGCTCAAGGCCGATGACCCACGCATCCGCATCATTGAACTGTCACGGAACTTCGGACATCATAAAGCGATCATGACGGGTATCAGGAAGTCCTCTGGAGACAGGGTATTCATCATCGATTGTGATCTCGAAGAACCACCGGAATTATTGGCCACCTTCTACGAGCACATGGATTCGGAGAATGTGGATGCAGTCTATGGAGTCCAATCAGCACGTAAAGGAGGATGGGGCGAACGGATATTCGGTTCCTTTTTCTATTGGGCCTTCAACAAACTGGCCGATGTTCCCATAGAGAAGAACATACTCATGGCCCGACTGGTATCCCGACCCTATGTGGATGCATTGTCAGAATTCCAAGAAAGGTCTCTCTTCTTGGGTGGAGTATTTGCTTTGGTCGGCTTCGATCAGCGTTCGGTGGAAGTTGAAAAGGGTTCACGTGGAGAGAGCAATTATTCCTTCAGGAAACGACTCAGCCTGATGATCGATGCCATAACCTCATCTACTCACAGACTCTTGGTTTACGTCTTCTATCTAGGGATATTAATGAGCAGTATCAGTTTCATCATCAGTCTGTACTACCTCACCAGTGCTTTATTTCTCAAAGAGTACTTGGGTGGATGGCCCAGTCTGATCCTCTCTATCTGGTTCTTGAGTGGGGTGATCATCTTATGTCTTGGAGTAGTGGGAATGTATATCAGTAAGATGTTCATCGAAATCAAGCAACGCCCGCTCACAGTCATCAAACAAGAGCTATGAGTGCCGAGAGAATACCCAATGAGGAACGTATCATCGGATACTATCAAGAGAAGCTTTCTGAGAGCGGCTTCACTGCCAAAGGAGTGGACTGGAAAGATGAAGAAAGCCAAGAACTGCGGTTCGAAGTGATAAATCGCTACATCGATCTGGACGTATCTCCTTCTGTCTTGGATGTAGGTTGCGGTGCAGGATCATACTATGCCTATTGCAAGTCCTTGGGAAAGGAGATAGCCTATACCGGTCTGGATATCGTGCCAGAGATGACCGAACATGTAAAGGCCACCCATCCTGAGGTCCAGGTCTACCTTGGTCCCATCGATGACTTCACAGAAGCGCATGACTATGTGATCGCTTCAGGCACCTTCAATGCCAGCATTGGTACAGACATGGAAGCATGGGCCTCCTATGTTAAGTCCTCGATATTGAAGATGCACCAACTGGCCAGAAAGGCCGTAATCATCAATCTGATGTCACCCTATGTGGACTATACCTATGAGCGACTCTACTATCCGGATCTCAATGAGCTCACCCGGTTTCTCATTGATAACTGTGGTAGGGATTGGGTCATAGACCATGACTACGAGCTCTACGAATTCACCCTGATGATCCGTAAATCCAAAGGATGAAGAAATTGATCATCATAGGCACCGGTGACTATGCAGAAATGGCCCTTCGCTATATCTCACGGGATGGAGAAGTGGAGGTGGTGGCTTTTACAGTAGAACGTGATTTCTTGTCCAGCGATGATTTTCAAGGTCTACCGGTAGTTCCATTCGAGGATCTGGAAGAGCACTATCCGACCGGAGATCATATTGTCATCGCGGGGATAGGGCCCAATCAGGTCAATACAATTCGAGAGCGCTTGTTCAATGAAGCTGTGGTCAAAGGCTATGAAGCATTCACTTTTATCTCTTCTCGGGCCAATGTATGGTCTGAGGATAGCGTTGGTGAGGGTTCTTTCGTTTTCGATGGAGTGACTATAGAACCCGAAGCTGTCATCGGAAAGAACACAGTTCTCTGGTCCAACGCTGTGGTGGCGCACCATAGCACTATCGGGGACCATTGTTTTCTAGCCCCAGGGGCTTCTGTATCAGGTCGTATCGTTGTCAAGGATAATTGCTTCCTCGGCATCAATTGTACACTCAGGGACAACATCACGGTGGCAGAGAAGTGCATCATAGGTGGGGGAGCAGTCATCAAGAAGGACACCCGAGCAGGGGAGGTGTATTCAGCACGTCCGGCCGATCGACTTGATAAGAACAGTCTCAGCACCAAGGTCTAGCATGCAGATTCCTTTCAACAAGCCCTTCCTTACAGGGAAAGAGACCAAGTACATCGAAGAGGCTGTGGCTTCAGGAATGATCTCGGGCAACGGGACTTTTACCAAGAAATGTCAAGCTTTCTTCGAAAGTACTTTCGGCTTCCGTAAAACGCTCCTTACTACCTCGTGTACCGATGCGCTGGAGATGGCGGCCATCCTGTCAGAGGTGGGGCCAGATGATGAGGTCATCGTTCCGTCATACACCTTTGTGAGTTCAGCAAATCCATTCATCCTTCGTGGAGCTACAGTTGTCTTTGCCGATAGTAAGTCAAGCGAACCCAATGTGAGCGTGGATTCCATACGAGCCTGTATCACCGACCGTACAAAGGTTATAGTAGTGGTCCACTATGCCGGTGTAGCGGTAGATATGGATGCACTGAATGAAGCCGTTGCAGATAAAAAGATATTGATCATCGAGGATGCAGCACAAGCCATTGATAGCACCTACAAGGGAAAGCCTTTAGGGTCTTTAGGGCATCTAGCGGCATTCTCTTTTCATGAGACCAAGAATATCATCTCAGGAGAGGGAGGCCTCTTGGTCATCAATGATGAACGATTCGTCAACAGAGCTGAGATCATCTGGGAAAAAGGGACAGATCGGGCTGCATTTTGGCGAGGTGAGGTCGATAAGTATGGCTGGGTGGATATAGGCTCTTCTTTCTTACCCTCCGAGGTCACAGCAGCATTCCTCTATGCGCAACTGGAGAACATAGAAGAAATCCAGTCTCGCAGAAAGGTACTCTGGGAACGATACCATCAAGGTCTTAAGGAACTCGAGGAGAAAGGTCGGATCAAACTACCCTATCTGCCTGAATATGCCAGTAATAACGGTCATATGTTCTACATCGTAGTACATGATCTCGACACACGTACCGCCTTGATCAGCCATTTGAAATCAGAAGGAATCTATGCCGTTTTCCATTATCTGAGCCTACATAAGAGCACATTTATCCAAAATATCTACCCCGACTATCATCCCGATCTGCCTCAGGCCGATAGATACACCGACTGCTTGATCAGGCTGCCACTCTACTACGAGTTGGATAGGGAATCACAGGAACATGTGATACACTCGGTAGAGTCCTTTTTCAAAGACTGAATCTCGATCCTATATGGGAGATGATGGGGGCTTCAATGACCGATGGAGTCTTCCCGTCAGATAGAAAGATCCCAATACCAAGCTCGGATATGCCAGCAGGAAGAAACGTAGTTCGATGAACTGTAGGACGATACAGAACAGAGCTATCAGGTACCAGGGCATGAATTGGACACGCCAGTCTTTTATGAGGAATAGGGATAACAGACCAAAGCACGTGAACAGATAATAGAAGAGTGACTGCATGAGTTTGAATATCCACTGCCACTCTGAGTAGCACGGACTGTCCTTGGCTATCGGTAGATAGTATGAGCCACTGTGAAATATGAGGTCCTTCACTCGGTCCAGGCTCCCAGTGAGAAGATGGGAGGGATGTGTTTCCTTATAGTGGGAGGTGGTCCGTTCGATGATTCCAGCAATCTTCCGATCCCTTTCTTCTTCCACGGCTTCTCCTCTCGCAATCTGGCTCAGATGCTGGCGTATGGTCAGCAGGGTATCCGATGTGATATAACTATCGGTGTAGAGTTCATCTAATGTGTAAACAGATTCTCGGCCATAGTAGAAGGAGCTTTCGGCCTTCTTATCCCAGTATTCCTGACTTTCACCTTTGGCGGCCATGAATTTTCTGAAAGCCAGTTCTGCTTCAGTAAAGGAATAACCGCTCAGTGCTTCAGTGAATGGAATGACCTTTCCAGTTATAGCGTAGTTACGTCCTCCCCAGACCATGACGAAAAGAAAGAGAGGAGCCCAGAGGGCTATGAGTGACCGCCAGGTCTTTCTCGATGAAAGCGACTTTTCACGCTTGATGATCAGAACAGATACCACCACCGCCAAAATCCCCAAGTAGGGCTTCAGTCCAGTTAGAATTAGGAGAAGGATACCTAGCGCGATTGCTCGGGGTCGGGCTCTACTCAACAGCCAGAATAGGATGATCAGACATGATAAGGCGAGGCTTTCTGGAATCAATTTACATGACCAGAACGTATGGTAAGTCGATACAGTCAATAGGAGTAGCCCAAACCATTGGATCCATTTTCGTTGGACGATTTGTCTTATCAGATCCCAAAGCAGCAATACTGAGATGGCCTCAAGTAGAACTTGCAATAGAACGTAGAGTGAAAGGATGGATTCCTTATTCAGGAACGAATGACCTATGAAATACAGTAGTCCATAGAACGGAGTTCTCCCAGCTATGACCTTTTCCCCATCCAGATTGAGATAGAAGTATTTGCCTTGGGTGGCGAGGTGTTCGAGAGGTTCGAAATATGAACGGGTATCTCCGGCCGTAAGGTAGAAGCCGTCTTGGTCTATCCCTTGTGCGCATAGCGAAAGATGGATGATCATCCCTGCGAGGATCGACTTCACAATGAGGATAACCAGAAATATCTTGATATGGCGCTGGATGAACTGTATCATGCCTATTGGACTGAAGTACTGGAATTTTGATCGCTCAATCCAGCATGGACGCGTGTGTATGCCGCAATAGCGACATCCAGGTCGAGAATCTCCTTGGCCGAGTTCCGGATAGCATTCGGGTCCAGATCCATCAGTTGCTCTATGACCTTCGACAAATCGATAGTCTCTATGTCACTCAGATGTAGTGTGTACAGACCTGTAAGCTGGGTAGATAGTCGATTCAGGTCACCTATCTCGCCATTGCAGATCACAGGACGTCCACTGGCCAGTATCTCTGCTAATTTGGTGGGAGAGGAGGCGGATTTAGAGAAAGAGTCTTTGATGAAAAACACCGAAAGGTGACAAGCGCCAATGAGTTCTGGTACTTCTTCCCGCTCTGCAGAACGACAATGGATGGACGAAGAAGCGACTCCCAGTCGACCTGCTTCGAGATAAAGTTGTTCTGGGTGATCACCGGTGATCACATGCAGTTGTGCATCGGGATAAATCTCTTGTGTGCGCTGGAAGAATTGCACCAATGTAGGGATCAAGTACCACGTACCTAAAGACCCGAGATAGAGGACTTTCAAGGGTTGTAACGGTGGTTTGGTCTGTGCCAATCGGAAGTGTTCGAAATCAGCGCAACATGGTATTACGGTGACCTTTGATCCGGACACATTGAACGTATCCATCAAGATGTTCTTCGCCTTTTCAGTCAGGCTGATGATATGATCGGCCTTCTCAATAAAATTCAGCTCTTTTTTCTTCAGCCTGTTGTAGACCGCTCGGTGGATTGGATTTCGAAGGTTCCAGATTCCACCTTCGATCCGCTCTTCGGGATAGAAACCTCGCATATCGAAGAGTACTTTGACGCCATGGCTTTGGGCAAGCTTCAGAGCGATAGACATGGGAGGGTAGCTGCGCACATGGACGGTCTGGATTCTCTTTTCCCGTACCAGTTGACTAGCAGCCTTTTGCATTCTTCTCAGATCATAGATCGTAGAAAGCAAGGGAGGACGCTTGGTATAGCGGATACTGACCCACGAGATACTGCTGTGAAGCTGTGACTCGACCTCGGTATGGCGAGTAGCATAATGATCGGCTTTGTCCACTGAGATCACCCAGATGAAATGGCCAATTTGGGCCAAGCCATTTATATAAGGGATGATCTGGGATCTACCGAGATTATCGGTCAGTCCGTCATAGGTCAAATAGAGGATATGGGCCATATACTACCTTATGCCTGAATTCCTTCATGAGTAGGAATTGCTGGGTCCGCTTGGTGCGGTATATCTATTTTTGTTCTCAATATGTCATTCTTCGACATCATCGCCACTGTATTCTATTTCATCCTGATCCTCGGAGTAGGTCTGATCGTCAGAGGGAATAAAAGCCAGAATCCGCTCTATCGCAAGTATTTCATGTCAGGTCTGTTCGTGAAGCTGTTCGGTGGACTGGCCTTTGCTCTTGTATATACCTATTACTACACGTACGGTGGAGATACCAAGACCTACTTCCATGACTCATCCTATATGGTCTCCGTTTTTTTGGAATCCCCCTTGGACTACTGGCGCATTATCTGGGCGTCTACTGAGCAAATATTGGCAGATTACTATGAAATACAAGCTCCGCTGAGATATAATATCGGAACTCCAGAATGGTTCACAGTGAAGATTAGTAGTGTAGCCACCCTATTAGGATTGAATAGTTATTTCTCAACGAGTCTGATATTCGCTGGATTGAGTTATACGGGTATCTGGAATTTCTTCAGGCTGCTATGTCGCAGATATCCCAAGGCCCACCGAGAGATCGCATATGCGGTCCTTTTTGTACCCTCTGTCTTTTTCTGGGGTTCCGGGATAATGAAAGACTCAATAGTCATAGGGTTTCTTGGTCATTTGATATACTACGTGGATAGTTTGATTTCCGCAGGAGTGCTGAAGCGAATTGGTTCGAGCATCATTATCATCATCTGTTCGTACATCATATTCGAGATCAAGCCCTATGTATTGATCACTATCATTCCGGCTATCATCATCTGGATCGTGATGAACGTGCGGGACGGAATTCGTAACTGGGTAGTGAGGAGTTTGGTCTTTCCCATGTTGCTTGCTGTGTCGATCTTCGGTATTGCATATTCGGTCACCTTCATCGGTCAGTTCTCGAGTAAGTACAATGTCGATTCCGTATTCAAGACCGCTCAGAGCATGCAATCCTGGCACTATGTTGAAGGCAAGAACACAAGCGATCAACACGGTCGAGGATCGAGCTACTCCTTAGGTGAATATGAACCGGATCTTGCAGGTACGCTGAAAATGTTCATCCCAGCGGTGAACGTGACCTTCTTCAGACCCTACCTCTGGGAAGTCAAGAATGTCGCTATGCTGGCAGCAGCTATTGAGAGCACCGCGATCTTCCTATTCTCCTTCTTCATTTTCTTGGGCTTGGGATTCTTCAGGGTACTGCGCATACTCAATAAAGATGCTTTTCTCCTGATGACACTTTCCTTTGCTATCACTTTTGGATTCGCTGTGGGATTCACCTCGTACAATTTCGGTGCTCTGGTGCGCTATAAGATTCCATGTATACCATTTTACCTGAGCACACTGGTAATTTTGCGTCACAAGGTCAAAGAGTTGAAACAGATGAAAGCGGCTCAGGTCAGAAGGTCTTCTTCCCCCACCAATGCTTCGATCAGTTTGGAGCATTGACTACTTACGGAGTAGTGACTTTCTATGGTCGATCGACCTGACTTGCCTAATGCTTGCCTGCGTTCAGTATCGGTCAAGAGAAGCATCAAAGATGCTTTCCATTCTTCAGGAGTAGAACTGAGTATCCCGTTCCGCCCGTGATCGATCAATTGTTGATTCATACCTACCGGAGAGGCGATAGTAGGTATGCCCAACGACATGTATTGTATGGCCTTGAAGCCACATTTGCCACGTGTCCATTCATTGTCTGGAAGTGGCATGATCCCAATGTCCATCTCGTTCAAGTCCTGTATCTCGCGCTCTTTGTCCCATTGACGGAATTCATAATCGAAGTCGGTAAAAGCTGGGTCGGAATTGCTGATGACCAACATGCGGAATGGAATTTCAGCAGGAACTTCATTCAGAATAGGGAGGATGGAAGCCAAGTGAGGAACGGTACTTATGCTCCCGGTCCAGCCAACGGTCGGTATCTCTGTTAACCCTTTTGAGCCGTTCGGTAGATAATAGGTCTCCGTGTCAACCACAGTGGGTATGACTGTGACCTGCGAATTATATTGTCGTGCAAAGTCCGCCAAGAACTCGTTTCCAGCAATGACTTGATGACTCCATTTGATCAGATATCTCACCTTCCAATAGGACTTGAGCCGATGGAATCGTGCATTGGCCTCTGTGTAATTAGGCAACCAGATAGCATCATCGAAGTCGAATACCAGCCTTTTCCTGAATAAAAACCTAGCGATGAATGCTAGAGTAGGAGGCCCTATGATGGATGCCTCTCGCTGAATCCAAAGACAGTCATATCGATATAGCCGAGTGGTAAGGAGCAATCGCTTGGAGAAGCCCCTGATCAAATGCTTGACCTTGGTCCAGAATTTTCCTGAACGGTATAGGACCTGATAGGCCTCCTCATCGAAAAACGCATGATACTCTACACTATGACCTGCCTTTTTGATAGCGGAGAGATATTGTCCGATACGGAAGCGTTGAGAAGGCCCCTTGTCCAGCGGATATGTCGATACGATGAGAATCCTCAATGCATCTTGCGTTTGGGATTGAAAGCGTCCGAATATACTATGAGGGCATGCATCATGTTGAACTCCTTTCAGCGCCCATGAATCGACTCACTATGTTTCTTAGCGTCACCCAGGTACGTTTCTGCACGAGCACAGGCGGTGAAGAGGCCACACTCTTATGAAGATAGCGCAGTGCTTGGCCGAGCGGATTGCTCGGATTCATGGAAGCATGCAAGGCGATATAGCCATAGGCATTCGATTCGACCCTATGGAATCGATCTCCGAATTGCTCCATGAAAACAGCATCTGACTGTAGGCTTTCCAGCATCAAGAGTTTTCTTCGTTCCAATCGGTCAAAAGGGAAATTGAAGACACTTCTATCATCATGGTGTACCAAGGCATTTGTGACCTGATGGGTATTGGTGATAGGATGTCGAGCCGTCAGGCGCAACCAGAGGTCTAAATCCTCGGATCCCGCCATTTCCCGGTTCTCGTTGAATCTGATATCACGCAAGAGGTCTTTTTTTATGAATATCCCATGACACGCGAGAATATTGCCTTTGTCCACGAGTTCTTCTACTATTCCCTTCTTCGATCTCTCATAGGCCCTCACCAAATGTCCATTCCGATCGATCTCCTCATATGGTTGCCAGAAGAAATCCGATCCGTTCTGGATATTCTGCCGAGCAATTTCCAAGTGCTCTGGATAGATGAGGTCATCAGAATCGAGAAAGGTGATGTATCTGCCTAGACTTTTCTCTATTCCATGATTACGTGCTCGACCGCGTTCTTGATTCTCCTGAAAGAAATACTTGAATCGCTTATCATCTATGGCTCGGATTACTTCAGCTGTATTATCGGTACTACCATCATCTACAATTATGACCTCGTAGTCATCGTAAGTCTGTGCAAGTATCGAATCCAGTGTTGACCCGATGATGTCCCCCCGATTGTAGGTAGGGACGATGATGGAGAACAGTGGCTCAGTGTCCATACAAGGATTCCAGTCGTTGGATGAATGTATCAAGTGCAAAGATCTTTACAGACTCTTTTCCTTGACGACTAAGTTCACTTCGAAGATGTTCATCTTCCAAGAGGCGTTGGATGGCGTCTGATATGGCCTCCTTGTCACAATGGGGAACCACCAAGGCATTGTGCGAATCAGTGATGAACTCTGGTGCCACACCAGATAGTGTGAATACACTTGGTATACCGGCTGCTAGGCCCTCTACATAGGTCTGTCCAAATGCCTCGGATCTCCGGTCTATCGGAGTGTGCAAGAAAATATCGAAGCAGTGATAGAGAGCCTGTATATCATGTTCGAAAGGAATGAGTCTGACATCATCGAGTGCATGCTCCGCAATAAGTCTCTTGACATGGTCCAGATAGGGGCCACGGGCATTGGCGATGACCAGAGTGCATTTGACTCCTTGCTTCTGAAGTCGAGCGATTGCGGGTATGATGTATTGAAAACCTTTCAACTCCAGCATGCGGCTGATGACACCGATACATGTTCTGTCTCCCTCTAATTCCCACTTTGTCTTGAGGGCCAGTATCCGTCTTGCATCCACCTCTTGAAATCCTTTCAGGTCAAAGCCATGCGGGATTCGATGGATCTTTTGGGGGGCTGCTTTCTCATCCTGAGTAAGCACTTCTTCTACGTTCTTTGAAATGGCAACAATGTCGGTGGAAAGTGTGTTGACCAATCGATCATACTTCACAGCATGAGGATGATACTTGTGATTGTAATCCGCTGAGTGTCTGGTGTATATCCTTCGGCTAATGAGCGACAGAAATGACGCACTGATACCGATCAGCTTCGCCTTTCTCATATGACAATGAACGATATGTGGGCGATGGATCAGAAGGTGCCACCAGACCTGTATCCATGCGGATATTAGACCCAAGGAACCGTCTGCATTGATGCGAATGAATGGAACCTGAGTTTCAATCAGATATTTCTCCAGTGCACTCGGACCGGGATTGAGAAGAATGAATCGGAGATGGAATCTTTTGGAATCGAGGTTCTTAACGATCCATTCAAAGGCCAATGATCGGTCGATATCGGATACGATATAGCAGATCCTCTTCATAGCCAACAGTCGAGGAGTGCTTGATGATTCTCATCTATGGTGTGCTCTTCCAAGACCCACTTTCTCCCTGCGCGATGATCGTATCCACCAGCTCTGACCTGATCGATAGCTGTTCTCATTGTATTTTCCAGGTCGTACAAGCTACTTGAGCGTATGGGACATCCTTTTGCTAAATGGGATTCCAGATCAGGCCTGATATAAGTGATGACCTGGCAATTGCACATGAGGGCCTCCAAGGCTTGCAGACCGTACCAGCCGATCAACATCTGGTCTATCACAATATGTGCTTGTCGATAGAGTTGGAATAGACTCTGTCGTGAAAGATTGTACTGGCTATCAGGTCCGAGTTCGTCAGTGTGTGCCGTGTTGATATATCTCACAGGAAGTGTGGTCTCGTCCAAGATATTCTTCATGACAGAATCGATGGCCGCGCTCCCTTTGATCGCAGGGTTGGACGGTGCATGCACTATCAGTATCTCTTCGTCTGACTTTTTCTCCTCGACATCCGGGATCAACTCACCCAGATCCTCAAGGTCGATAAGTACCGGGTAGTATACTGCTTGCGGACAGACGTCCAGTAGGTCGGGTGTTGAGACCAATATGTGATGGGCATATGTTTCAGCATCCTCGATCAATCTCCGCTGCCAGTCCAGACTCTCTGATTTTTCAGGAAGTTGACCCCGGACCAGCCGTTCTTCTTGGTCGAAGACCCGATAAGGGTCCCGGATGTCGCTGCCTACGAAATGCATGGTCAATTCCTTTCCTAACCATTTATAGCATCTGAATTCCCATCTTCTCAAACGCCTATTGAGAAGTGTTTCACCCGAGATGAAGTGAAATTGATCAAAGATGATCAGAGCACGGAAGAATTCCATCAACTTGATGGGCAATCGGGTCCACTTGGGCCGGTGATGGATGTTGTAGGGTCGGTCGTAGGCAGTGCGATGCACACTGCTAGGCACATGGTAATAGACCAGGCTACTGCTCTCCAATCGGTCAGAGAGATGGTCTTTCGCAAATCGCTGAAACTGCTTGATGCGCCACCCTACATCCACCGTACCTAAAAGGAGATGCTTCTTCTTAGCCATGGAAAGAAGTATCAATAATAGATGGCTCTTGTTGCTGGGTAGAAGGCACTACACTTCGATGTGTTTGATGATCTTGGCCGGGACTCCTCCGATTACTACATTGGACGGGAAATCCTTGGTCACTACCGCATTGGACCCTACCGTCACATTATCTCCCAATGTCACTCCTGAGAGTATCGATGCTCCGGAGCCTATCCAGCAGTTCTGACCAATGGAGATGTCCTTCAGGATGATCTTTTCTCTGTCGATCAGATCATGATTGCCGGTATGAATGGTAACGTTATTCGCAAAAATGGTCCCCTCACCAATTCGGATACTGCTTCCTTCGAAGGCCTTTATAAATGCACCTCCAGAGATAGCTAGTGATAACTTGGCCTTTTCCCCCAAGGTCATCTGTTTGATGCCTACCAGTTTGGAGGTGTAGTGCACAGAGTAGGGGACTTCAGCATTCTGCCTGAAAATGCGTTGTACAACAAAGTTGAGAAGTAGGAGTCCGGTGGGTATACTGCAGTAGTAGGGGCGACCCAGGATGCGTCTGTAGAGTATCCGTCTCACTTCTTCAAATATCTCCTTAAGTCAAGTTTCTCCAATACCAAGGGATGGAACATCTTTCGCTTCACAAAGATACCACCTATCAAGGGGAAGTAGAGCAGACCCATGATGATGGATCGAGTCAATGGAGATACATCCAGCGGCCATGTAATGAGATAGGTGAAGCCTATGCAGAGCAATGAGAGCAACATCACTTTGAGGATCTCTGCCGGACGGAATAGTTCTGCAAAGCCTGTCGAAAGGATATCGATCGATTTCCTGGCCTGAAGAATGGCAAGGACAGCAATGGATAGCACAGTAGCGGCCGCTGCACCATAGATGCCCCAGAAGTGTATGAAAACAAGATTGAGAATCACATTCAGGGACAGGGATATTGCGTAGAAATAACTGATAAACCGCGTCTTGGCAGAGGAGACGAGGATGTCCGAATAGTCATTGATCCGGATCAACAAGGTGAGATTGAAAATGGCAAATACCGGCCAACTGGCCTCATAGCTGGAAGAGAACAAGGAGATAACGAGGACCTTGCTGTTGACCAGGAGAAATACGAGGATCGGTACAGTGACCATCGCAGTATTGACGATGGCCAAGCTTTTCAATCTAACGATCTCCGTGAAATTCTTGGAAGAGTATAATTTGGCCACTTCAGGTAGAATGATAGTGGATATACTTGCATAGAGCGTACCTATAAGCGGTATCTCCCAAGCTCCATTGCGGAATTCAGCGTACGCTTCCTGACTCATCAGCGTGCTGATCATCAGGCCATCCATCTTAGTGATGAGTAAGCCCATCACAGCACTCAGCCCAAGAGGCAGCCCGATGCGCAACTGTCCGATACCTAGTTTCCAGGCCCCTTTCATTTTCACGCTCCAGAGAGAATATGAAGTGCCCAGAGTCCATATGAATTGTAACAGCCCTACTGCGACCAGAACGTAGAATACATAGGTCAAAGAGGCGTAGAACTGAATAGCAACGAAGAGCCCGCTCACCTTGATCAAATTGGATATAACAGCAATCTGGGTAGACTCCTTCACTTTGTCGCTGAAGACCAACAGAGAATTGAGAGCGTAGTATGGTATAATGAAAGGACAGGTCCAACAATAGATGCGTATATACTGGACCAGGTCCATGTTACCGAACCAAGCGGCAATCGCCTCTGCTGAGAAATAGATCAGAACGGACAGGAGCACCGAAAGGCCGATGCCTACCATCAGGTTACCACTCACTGTGCGGTCCTTATCCCGTTTCTCATCGGCTAGAAAGACGAATAAGGATTTATTGAATCCGGCCGCTAGGATAGCAATAGCACTGGCTACTACCAGCAAAGTCTGTCCGTAATTGGCATAGTCCACCTTGGTGAGACTACGGGCCAGATAAGGCATCATCAAAAAGCTGATCAAGGCATTGAGACCTTGACCGATAAGTACAGTGATGATTTTTTTAAGGCGCTCCAATCCCTTTGCTAAGGCTTTCAAAGATATTGTATGATAATGAGGGGAATGCGTACAGAAATATTCATATCTCTGTGTATACAACCAATTTGTAGGTATACATTCATACATGAAGGACTCTCTACATTTGGTCAGTTCATAATGAGAATCACTACTGCCCTCATCGTACTGCTACTCTTCTCACTGGACTTCAGGTCACAGATCGATCCAGATGACCTGCCAGGTCTGGTGACTTGGTTGAGAGCGGATAGCGTCAGCCTTTCTGCGGGTGCAGTAGATACCATCTTCGACCTTTCGGCTTCTGGGAATCATGCAGTGGAATCAGACCCTGCCCTCATGCCCCTCTGGATAGAATCCGATCCAGAGATTGCAGGTAATCCAACAGTGCGATTCGATGGAGTGAATGATGGACTTTCTCTGAACACGGCCGTGAACGTAGGTCATGTTTTCTTGGTGGCCGATTATGAAGCCGAGGTCTTTGACGATTTCGATGGGTTGTTGACTGCACAGAGCGGAGGAGCAGGACTGATCATGTTCCAAGGAGATCAAGGATCGACACAGCTCTTTGCAGGAGGATATTTCGGAGCGGATATCCAGAACAATGGGGTGTTCACCAATGATTTCGCTCCCTTGGAGAACTACCATGTCTACGGTGGTAGTAAGGAAGTACCCACTTCCACCACACTAAGGCTGGCAAAGAATAGGAACTTTACCAGTGGTCGATTCTGGCAAGGGGATATCTGTGAATTGATCATCTATGAGGCTCCCTTGACTTCAGAGGAGGAGCAAGGTGTTTTGGATTATATCTATTTGAGATATGGTGCACAAGTGGTCCTACCTGACGATTTGATCATAGAAGAAGGCTTCTGTGACACCTTATTGGCCGCTGCACCAGGGTTCTCATCCTATGATTGGTCCACGGGAAGCGATAGCTCAAGTACACTCATATCGAGTTCAGGTATTTATACCTTGACCGTGCAAGATGTTTTCGGGAGCGAGAGCAGCGATAGTATCGAGGTCTTATACCCCGGCAATTTCATCGACCCTTTCACTCTCTGCGCAGGGAGTGATTCACTCTGGGACACCGGTCTGGATGACCCACAGTATAACTTGACTTGGAATGTTCCCAATTCAGGTCCATCTCTATTGATTCAGGATGGAGGAGACTATCAGGTGCAGGTAGTAGATGGGGAAGGTTGTATATATGAGTCGGACACGGTACAGGTTACCTTGGATACCTATCCCATTACGACCACGCTGGGGCCGGATACTCAGCTCTGCGCGGGAAATGAGATTGCACTCATATCGGGTGCAGATAGCACGGTCTCATATCTGTGGGATGATGCCAGTGAACTGCCCAGCTTGGAAGTGTTGACTAGCGATGAGTATTATGTGGAAGCAACCAACATCAATGCCTGTGTGGCATATGATACCATTCTTGTCACCATCCTAGGTGAGGCTCCGCTAGCGATATTTGGATATTCCAACACCTGTTTCAACGAGCAGGTTCAATTCGTGGATAATTCCATCGCACCGGACGGTGCGGTGATCGATGAGTTCCTGTGGCAATTCGGAGATGGGGGAGAGTCTATACTCGACAATCCTACGTACCAGTATGCCGCGACCGACACCTTCTTAGTCTCACTGTTCATAACCACGGATCAAGGCTGCTCTGATGCCATAGAACAGCAGGTGGTCATCTCGCCTCTTCCTCAGGCAGAATTCAGCAACGGACCACTATGTCATCAACAAGAAGTGCTTTTTGAAGATGTGAGTGTGGTAGAGTCGGGAGTGATTCAGGATATAGAGTGGTTGTTCAATGGGGTTCAGACCTTCACGGGGCCGATCGTATCTTTCATCTATGATGATCCTGGTGATTTCGATATCCGATTGATCGTAGAGACCCAAGCTGGATGTAGAGATACCATCTCTGAAACTCTAACGGTCAATGGTACGCCTACATCGAGTTTTGAGGCAGAGACGGTCTGCTTGGGGAACCCTACAGTGTTCACAGCTGATCCTGATGAGTCATTGAGCGGTCCGGTGAATCAGTTCTTTTGGGATTTCGGTGGGGCTACGAGCATATTTGAAACGACTACCTATACCATCCCGAATACCGGTCCCAATGAGGTTTCGCTGACCGTTACATCGGCTTTGGGTTGTGTTGATGATACGACTGCAGTCGTGTTCGTAGCTGATGATCCTGAGGTAGGTTTCGAGTACGGACTGTCTTGTGTCGATCAACCGGTCCAGTTCGCGGATACGTCTATCCTTTTTCCAGGAGATTCTGTACTCGCGTACACCTGGTTCTTCGCAAACATCGAGGGGTCAACGGATTCTACACCGAGCTACACGTTCGAGAATCCAGGGATCTTCGATGTCTCGCTGAACGTAGAGACCACCGCGGGTTGCGAAGGACAATTTGAGACTCAGATACAGATTGCTCCTTTGCCCATCTCTTCATTTTCGATGATCCCTAACATTGGAAGTCCACCGTTCACACCGGAATTCGAGAACTTCTCAGAAGGTGCATCGGATTATGTCTGGACGCTGGACTTCGGACAGCAGAATTTCGATTCCATTCCTAACCACACCTTCACAGATTCTGGGCTGGTCAATGTGAGCTTGGAAGTATTCAACGAAGCTGGATGCAGCGATATCAGTTCCCAACCCATTTTCCTCACCGAACCACTGGTCGATCTGGTGCTTTTGGATATGGAATACATCATTGTAGAGGATTTCCTCTATCCGATCCTGTCGATACGAAATCTGGGAAACTATGACCTGGAAGAATTCACGATCGAGATCGAATTCACCGAAGGGCCGCTGGTCCAGGAGCAATGGACCGGTCTATTACCTCGGAATGGAGCGATACTCTATACCATGAGTGCCGGGGTCTACTTCGAAGAATCCTTACCCTTCTTCTGTGTACGCCTGATACCGCCCGACCAACGAGTGGATCAAGAGCCTGCCAACAATGAACTCTGCCAAGAGATAGGAACAGTAGGAGAAGAAGTGTACATGATCGGTCCGTATCCCAATCCTGTTTCCGATAAATTGTCTTTCACTTTGATCAATCTGGGGAATCAAGAATTGATGGCCCAGATCGTGGATATGAGTGGTAGGGTGATAGTGGACCGACAATTGACTAACAGTGGTGAGCTCGTACAAGCGTACGAGATGGACCTCTCAGCACTGGATAATGGGAGATATCTATTGCGATTGAATATCGGACTAGAGACCCAAGTGTTCAAACTGCAAGTGCTTGACGATTGATGAGATTGATTTTTGCGACCCATAATGACCATAAGGTCCATGAGGTTCAAGACAAATTAGGAAGGTATTTCGAGGTGGACAGTCTCAGTGATATAGGGTATCACGATGAGATTCCTGAGACTTCAGAAACTTTGCGAGGCAATGCCGTTCAGAAAGCCCGTACGGTATATGACCGTTTCCAATCACCCTGTTTCTCAGACGATACCGGGCTGGTCATTGACGCCCTGGGAGGAAAGCCTGGAGTTTACTCGGCACGCTATGCCGGAGCAGGAAAGAATGCAGACGCTAACATCGATAAGGTGCTATTGGAGTTGGAAGGCGTAGTGGATCGGAAAGCGCGATTCATCACCTATATCGCACTGATGATCAAGCAAGAGGTGTATGTGTTCGAGGGTCGGGTAGAAGGCAAGATCACCTATGAACGCAGAGGGGATTCTGGATTCGGATACGATCCGATATTCATTCCGGATGGACATACGAAGAGCTTCGCCCAGATGACTCTCGAAGAGAAGAATCAGATCAGTCACAGGGCCCTGGCCATGGAGAAATTCATCTACTTCCTCCACAAATTGCTCTGAGGTCAGTACTGACAGGCTCTTGCCGTAACTGTCCTTGATTCGAAACATACTCTGTTTCAGTTTACACTTTCAGGGTAAAATCCTACATTTGCAGCCCAATTTTTAGAAACGAATAATCTCTATATCATGACAAACCGATATGAGATTGTCTTCATTTTAACTCCCGTTTTGTCTGAGCAGCAGGCAAAGGAGACAGTCAAGAGCTACACAAGTATGCTCAAGTCGGCCGGTTCTACCCAAGTCCACAAAGAGGACTGGGGGCTGCGCAAACTGGCCTATCCGATTCAGAAGAAGTCCACCGGCTTCTATTTCCTCATCGAGCACGAAAGTGATCCCGCATTCATCGAGAAGCTGGAACTGGCTTTCAAAAGAGATGAGAAAGTACTCAGATTCCTCACAGTCAAGATGGATCACCACCATGTGACCTATGCTGAGAGTAGAAGGAATCGTGAATCACAACCTCAAAACGCTTAAGTCATGGCAGATAAAGGAGACATCAGATATCTCGCTCCCATTGAGATCGAGACCAAGAAAGAGAAGTACTGCAGATTCAGGAAGAATCGGATCAAGTTCATCGATTACAAGGATCCTGACTACTTGATGATGCTCATCAATGAGCAAGGGAAGATCCTTCCACGTAGATTGACCGGTACCTCACAGAAGTATCAAAGAAAAGTGGCGCAGGCCATCAAAAGGGCAAGGCATCTCGCCTTACTGCCTTACGTGGCGGACCAATTGAAGTAATCCTATAACCCTAGCAATCATGGAAGTGATACTGAAAAAAGACCTTGACCGACTAGGTTCGGCCAATGAGATCGTCACAGTGAAGGATGGGTACGGTAGGAATTACCTTATCCCACGTGGGCTGGCAGTCCTAGCGACTGAATCAGCTAAGAAAGTCCACGCTGAGAATCAGAAACAACAAGCACACAAAGCAGCCAAGATCAAAGAGGATGCAGAAGCCATCGCTGAGAAGATGTCTTCGGTCAAGCTACAGGTAGGTGCTAAAGCTGGAGAGAAAGGAAAAATCTTCGGTTCTGTCAATACCATCCAGATCTCTGAAGCCTTGGAGAAAGAAGGATACGATATCGACAGAAGGAACATCACCATCGTGGATGAACCTATCAAAGAACTCGGAAGCTATAAGGCTACCGTCAAACTGCACAAAGAAGTCGCGGTAGAAGTAGACTTCGAAGTAGTGGCAGAGTAGATCGCTCTGACGCTTCAGGATTTCAGACCTCTCCAGTTTTGGGGAGGTCTTTTTTTTTACTCACTCAGCAATAACCTCTTAGAGCGTAGACAACACCTCCGACAGCTTCCTTCAGAATGATCTGCCATTCTATCATCACTTGGATGGAAGGGATCACATAGTAACTCCAGCTTTTGGGCTCATCATCATAGATGAAATCCACCGCATAGGGGATGACCTCAAGTCCTTGCTTTTCAAAACAGGCTTTGGCTCGAGGCATGTGGAATGCTGAAGTGATCAGCACTACCGGCTCGGTACTTGGCCCGATGATCTCTCGACTCATCAGTGCATTTTGATAGGTATTCCATGATCTGTCCTCTATGATCAATCGTTCCGCATCCACACCCATTCTGACCAGCATATCATAGGTCAGTCTAGCCTCGTTCTGATGAGCTCGACCATACTCATGCACGCCACTGGATAGAATGAGTTCTTGTATCTGACCTCCTTCGAGCAGTTCAATGGCGGTGGTCAATCGATCAGCCGCTCTGAACAGTTCGAGCGCATCGCTTTGGCTATTATGTTCACCATATCCACCGAGCAATACTCCGTATCGGTAGCGCTCTTTACTCAGATCGATAGGCTCAGCTTCGAGTCTGTATACGACTTGATCGAATAGAAATGCGTTTCCGAAGATCACGAATAGAGCCAATGCGATGACACGCAAGCGTTTCCTTCTGATCCTGGATCGAGAATAGAAGGAGAGGATGATGATGATCAATAGCCAGGTGGTGGGCTGGATCAGGAAAAGCAGGGCCTTGGAGAGGGTGTAGAACATTTGATAGCTTTGGCCTGCCAATTTAAGCACTTGATATGCGCAGCAGGCCATTGGTGTATCTCACATATGGGGATGTCGATTCCCCGGTCTTCACCTCTCAGGTCATCGGCTTCTGCCAGTTCCTCCAAGAACACATGGAGATTCCGACCCGGGTCGTAGCCTTCGTTCCGCTCAGATTGTATTTCCAGCAAAAGGAACTTCTGAAGCGCTATGCCATGAATATCAAGGTGTTACCTGTCGTGAATCGATGGCAGGACCGCCAGTGGTACAGTCGGTTGAATGCTTGGTTACTGGCTCGGATAGAAGCTGACTCGGTCATGACCCGCAACCCGGTAGCGGTGCACTTATGCATGGCTCTTCAAAAGAGAGGTTGGAAATTCTTCTATGATGCCCGTGGATGTCATTACAAAGAACTGGAGGAATTCTCAGATGCTTCACCCCAGACCATACAACGGATGCGTACGATCGAGGCCTTGAGTTGGAAGAAGGCAGATTGGGTCTACGCGGTCTCTCAGAGCTTGGTGGATTATTTCAAGAACGAGAACCGATACCGAGACCATAATCACTCGGTCGTGCCTTGTTGTCATGTGCCAGCCGAAGTCTTGACTACCCATAGTAAAGAATCGCTCTTCGGAAATAGTGAGGTCAAGGTCTTCTGCTACGCTGGTTCTTTGAGTGTATGGAACTTCCCGCGGAGTTTTGTGGAACTCACACGCAAGATACTCCAGCATCCAGAGAATCGTCTGATCATCCTTAGTCGGCAGTTGGATGCGCTCGAGAGTTTTCCTCAATTCTCTTCAGATAGATGTATTAAACGCACTGTTCCGTCAAGTGAGGTTTCCTCTTACCTGTCGATCAGCGACTATGGGATCCTACTCAGAAAGAAGGCGGTCACCAATCAAGTAGCCTCTCCGAGCAAGTTTGCCGATTATGTAGCAAATGGATGCAAGATCATCATCAGTCCGGATATCGGTGACCTCTCAGAGATGGTCCAGCAGCACGATCTGGGACTGGTCTATCGCGGGAAGAAGGACAATGACTTGATCACAATCCTTCCTCCAGTCACAGAAGAACAAAGGGAGAAGGCTCGTGAATTTGCGCAAGAAAGATTGATGCGTAAAAGCGAATTCAATCGGGTGAAGTATCGGAACCTCAAAATGATCCATGATGGCCAGACCAACTGAAGTGGCTATAGTGGCATTTGGTCTGGAACACTGCAAACGTGGGGTAGAAGCACATGCCCGTATGCTCTTTGAGAAGCTGAAACTCGAGCCAGGTATCAGTGTCAGCTTGATCAAAGGAAGTGGGAAGCGCAGGAAGGATGAAGTAGTTCTGAGCGTTCCCAAGCGGCATACCTGGTTGAATCGTTTCTTAGGGAAACTCCGAGGCTATAATATCTATTGGGAACAAGTATTCTTCATGATCAGATTGTTCTTCTATCTCGTGCAGAACGCTAGAGAACTGGACTATATCTACACGCAGGAATACGTGCACATGGTAGGCTTGGGTAGATTGAAAAAAGTCTTTGGATGGAGCTATGATCTGGTCTACTGTGAGGGATTCGTCTCTAAGAGTGAGACCAGATTGATACATGCGGATATCCTGCAAGAGGTCAATAAGACCAATTTCGATTACATCTGTCCGAAGGCGGAATCTGTGGGAAAACCCTGTCACTTGATCCCCCACTTCTTTGACCCCATCTGGGAGGATTCAAGGCAAGACGCACCGATTCTGAACGAGATACAATACTTCAAAGGGGATAAACGCATGCTTCTCTATGTAGGCCCTACGGAATTGGAAGAGAAGAACTTTGAGCGTATAGAAGAAGCAGTCCAGAATCTAGGAGACGGATGGTGCTTGCTCGTGTGCGGGGATATGGACCCTGAAAGATTGGAGCGCATGAATAAAGAGACGGGCTGTATGACCAAGTCGGTCTACGTTGCGCATGACATCATGCAGCGCATCTACCCGATGGCCGACCTCTTCGTTTTACCCTCGGTCGATGAGGCCTTCGGAATTGCCACAATAGAGGCCATGGGTCACGGGATTCCAGTTCTGCTCCATCATTCAGCACATAGTCTTTGGCTCTGCAATGACACCGAGCAGTGTACAGATATGACACGCCCC
>JABDLZ010000304.1 GCA_013001705.1 Flavobacteriales bacterium | reverse complement strand
TCCGTTCGATGATCTCTACGACCTTGAGGCCTTCTAATGAATTGGTGGTGGCTGTAGTTTTTTCTTGGAGGGTATCGACCACATTCTCGATCACGAAGTGATGATTGGCCGCACTTCCTTTATAATGTCCATAGTCATTGGGCGGTGCTCCCTCAGGTAGCTCAGGCATCTCATAGTCATCCACATGGCAGTAAAGGACCTCATTCATGTATTGTCCGCCTACCTTGATGGTGCCTTTCTCTCCGATGATGGTCATGCTGCTCTCGAAGTTCTTTCCGAAGACAGCAGTGCTATAATTGATCGAACCCATACCACCTTTGACGAAATCAAAACTCACGAATCCTGAGTCCTCGAAACTGGTGAGCTCCTCATGGCTGAAATCCTTGAACTTACCCTGTATGTTATCTATATCTCCAAAGACCCAGTACATCAGATCGATGAAGTGAGAGAATTGGGTGAACAACGTTCCTCCATCCAAGTCAGATGTTCCTTTCCAGCCGCCTGGCTTGTAGTAGCGTTCATCGCGGTTCCAGTAGCAGTCCACCTGTACCATGTAGATTTCACCGAGTCTGTTCTCTGTGATCATCTCCTTGAGCCAAACCGAGGGCGGGCTGTAGCGGTTCTGCATCACGCAGAATACCTGTTTGTTCTGTCGCAAGGAGTGGTGGATGACCTCTTCGCAACGCGCCTTGCTGAGACCCATGGGCTTCTCGCAGACTACATGCTTATTGGCATCGAGTGCGGTGATGGCTTGTGAAGAGTGCAACCCATTCGGAGTGCAGATCGTGACCACATCGATATCGCCCTCTGTAGCCAACATCTCTTCCAAGGACTGATAGAATGGCACTTTGAAGGCTCCCATATCGAGCTCCTCGGCTGGTCGCGAATCACACATCGCCACCAATCGGGCGCCTGGATTATTGAGCACCATCTGCGCATGTCGCTTTCCGATATGCCCACAGCCTACGATCGCGAATCCTATGTGTTGATCAGCCATTTATCTTCTCTACTCGTTCATTATTCAAGCGATACATTTCCTTGCTCTCAGGACATTGGGCGTGGCCGGTTTCGTCAAAGTCCAGCCGATGACCATACTCGCTCATCCAGCCGACATGCTGTGCAGGATTGCCGATGACCAGCGCATAATCTGGAACAGCCTTAGTGACTACTGCACCCGCTCCGATAAATGCATACCTACCGATATCATTCCCACAGACGATCGTGGCATTGGCTCCGATACTCGCGCCTTTCTGTACAAGGGTCTTCACATATTGCCCACGTCTGTTCACGCCACTGCGCGGGTTCACTACATTGGTAAAGACCATGGACGGACCAAGGAAGACTTCGTCCTCGCAGATGACTCCGGTATAGATCGAGACATTGTTCTGCACCTTGACCTTATTGCCGAGGATGACCTGAGGCGAGACCACCACATTCTGCCCGATGTTGCAGTCCTCACCGATCACACAATCAGGCATGATATGGCTGAAATGCCAGATACTGGTTCCCTTACCGATCGTACAACCGGCATCGATCACAGCCGTTTCATGTGCTTTATAGTCGCTCATCGGATGATGTACTTCTCAAAGTCGATATGCTCCTTGTGATTCAATTCTTCCTCTGACAAGGATTGGAAATATTCATAGGTGCGCTGCAGGCCTTCGCTCCGAGAAACTTGAGGCTCCCAATCGAGAATGGTTTTTGCTCTGTTGATGTCCGGCTGGCGTTGTTTTGGGTCGTCCACCGGAAGGTCCTTGAGGATCACTTTTTGTTCTGTACCCGTTAATGCGATGATCTCTTGCGCAAAGCCGAGGATACTGATCTCATCGGGATTCCCGATGTTGACCGGCTCAGCATAATCGCTATGCAGTAGTCGGACGATCCCTTCGATCAGGTCGTCCACATAACAGAAGGAGCGCGTCTGGCTTCCATCTCCAAAGACAGTCAGGTCCTCTCCACGGAGCGCCTGCCCGATGAATGCAGGTAAGGCGCGACCATCGTTGAGTCGCATACGCGGTCCATAGGTATTGAATATCCGCACAATGCGCGTCTCCAATCCATGGAATCGGTGATAGGCCATGGTGATGGCCTCTTGGAAGCGCTTGGCCTCGTCATATACACCGCGTGGTCCCACAGGATTCACATTGCCCCAGTAATCCTCCGTTTGAGGATGGACCATCGGGTCGCCATAGACCTCGCTCGTACTCGCGATGAGCATGCGGGCATTCTTTGCTTTGGCCAGTCCAAGCAGATTATGCGTACCGAGGGACCCGACTTTCAAGGTCTGAATGGGGATCTTCAGATAATCGATCGGGCTGGCCGGTGATGCGAAGTGCAGGATGTAGTCCAGCTCTCCTGGGACATGGACATGCTTGGAGACATCATGATGAAAGAACTCGAAGTTCTCATTGGCATAGAGGTGCTCGATGTTCTTGAGGTTTCCTGTGATCAGGTTGTCCATCGCAAGCACATGGTATCCATCCTTGATGAATCGATCGCATAGATGTGATCCAAGGAATCCTGCTGCACCGGTGATCAATACTCTTTTCATACGGTCACGTCTGCTCGTCCAATGCTGTAATAAGTGAATCCATTTGCGCGCATGCTCTCAAGGTCGTAAAGATTTCTACCATCGAAGATGACCTTAGTCGGCATCATTTCAGCGACACGCTTAAAATCAGGGTTTCGGAATGATCCCCATTCGGTCGCGATCAGGAGCGCATCAGCTCCTTTCAAAGCATTATAGCCACTATCGGCATAATTGATGGCATCTCCTTTGACCTTGCGTACATTGTCCATCGCTTCAGGGTCATAGGCCGTGACAGTAGCTCCAGCGGCTAGGAGCGCATCGATCATATAAAGTGCTGGGGCTTCGCGGATATCATCCGTGTCTGGCTTGAAAGCGAGTCCCCAGAGCGCGAAGTGCTTTCCGCTGAGGTCTCCAAAATGAGCTTTCACCTTCTCGATCAGTCTCAATTTCTGACGGTCGTTGACCTCCAGCACGGACTCGAGAATCTCAAAGGTCATGTCCGATTCTTTTCCGGAGCGATGAAGCGCTTGCACATCCTTTGGAAAGCAGCTCCCTCCATAACCGATTCCCGGGAAGAGGAATCGTTTCCCGATCCGGGTGTCCGTTCCTACTCCTAGTCTCACCTTGTCGACATCGGCACCTACTGCTTCGCAGAAATTGGCGATCTCATTCATGAAGGTGATCTTGGTCGCTAGGAAAGCATTGGCTGCATACTTGGTCAGCTCAGCGGATTTCTCATCCATGAATATCAATGGATTTCCTTGGCGAACGAAAGGCTTATACAGATCTTCCATGACACCCCGCGCGCGCTTGGAGGAAGTCCCCACGACCACTCTGTCCGGCTTCATGAAGTCATCCACAGCGAAGCCTTCACGAAGGAACTCGGGGTTGGAGACCACAGCAAATTGCTCGCGTGCATTCTCAGCGATCTTGGCTCTGACTTTCTCTGCAGTCCCGACTGGAACCGTGCTCTTATCCACGACCACCACGAACTCTTCGATCAAGCTGCCGAGTTTTTCTGCGACTCCAAGCACATAGCTCAGGTCGGCCGAGCCATTCTCACCTGGAGGAGTCGGTAGGGCTAAGAAGATGACTTTAGCATCTTTGATCCCTTCCTTGAGATCGGTCGTGAACTTCAACCTTCCTGCTTTGATGTTTCGCTCAAAGATCACATCGAGATGAGGTTCATAGATGGGAACTTCCCCATCGCGCATCTTCTGGACTTTATCCGCATCGATATCGATACAGATCACATCGTTTCCGGTCTCTGCGAAACAGGTCCCTGTCACAAGACCTACATATCCGGTTCCTACAACGGCTATCTTCATTTGATTTCTCTGACGCTATTTGACAGCTTCCAGCACAGCGTTGATGATCCTATCTTGATCCTCAGGCTTGAATTCTGAATGCATGGGTAAGGAGAAGACACGAGCACATAGGTCCTCGGTCACAGGGAACATCCCTTCAGTATATCGTGGGTCGGTATAGGCTTTTTGCATGTGCAAGGGCACAGGGTAATAGATCATGGCCGGCAAGCTCTGGGCGGTCATATGCTCGACTATCGCATCACGTGAGACTCCATTGCACTTGAGCGTATACTGATGGAATACATGCGTACTTGATGCTGAACGCACTGGAGAAGTCAGCGCATCGCAGTCTGCAAATGCAGCATCATAACGATCGGCTGCCGATTGCCTCGCTGCAGTATAGGTATCGAGGTGTCTGAGCTTGATTCGAAGAATGGCCGCTTGGATACTGTCCAAACGACTATTGACGCCTATCTCATCATGATAGTATCGTTTGCTCTGTCCGTGATTGGCCATTTTACGCGCCTTTGCAGCGTGCTCATCATCATTAGTGAAGATGGCTCCTCCATCACCGAAGCATCCCAGGTTCTTGCTTGGGAAAAAAGAAGTGGTTCCGAAATCACCGATGCACCCGGCTTTTTTACTGCTCCCATCCGAGTACTTATAATCAGCTCCGATCGCCTGAGCAGTATCCTCAATGACGTATAAGTCATGCTCTTTGGCGATCTGCATCAACTCTTCCATATCGGCACTCTGACCGAAAAGATGAACAGGTACGATGGCCTTCGTTCGTGGTGTGATCGCAGCGCGCAGTGCGCTCGTATCGATATTGAATGTGTCTGGATCGACATCTACCAAGACAGGAGTCAAGCGCAGAAGTGCGATGGCCTCAGCAGTGGCCACATATGTGAAACTTGCTGTGATGACTTCATCACCCGGCTGAAGATCGAGGGCCATCATGGCTATTTGTAGGGCATCTGTCCCATTAGCACAGGGGATGACGTGCTTAACGTCCAGGTATTCTTCAAGCTCTGATTGAAAGGCCTTTACCTCTGGACCGTTGATGTACGCAGAGCTTCTGACGACATCGATCACCGCTTTGTCTATTTCATCTTGGATCTTCTCATACTGACTGAGCAGATCGACCATTTGAATGGGGCGCATATATCCACTTTGATATTGGGTCGCGAAGATAGCGGTTATCCTATCTTTTTCTTGATCGGTTCAGGCTGAAATTCATTGAACATGCGTAATGTCTCCTTTGGCCTATACAATGGTATTTTTGTGGCTTATGCGATGCGTTGAAATAGTCTTTGGAGCCATTCCTACTTGGATTTTGATATTCTGCCTTTCAACAGGAGTTGAAGTGAATGCTCAATCTTCCTTACGAGATTCAGTGATCAGTATGTCGAGTATTGAATTGGCACTTGGTATACAAGCGCCTATTGGTGATATGGCCGATCGTTTCGGAGGAAGTGCTTCGATGGGTGCAGCCTATCGATATAAGACCAAAAGCAACTGGCAGTTCGGTGTAGAAGGTCATTTCATATTCGGAAATAACGTGAAAGAACCGGTGGCCGCTGGTCTGCTGACATCCGAGGGATTTGTGATCGACCAATTAGGGGGCTTTACCGAATTGCTCATTCTTGAGCGCGGAATGACTCTAGTTGGGAGCGTAGGTAAGATCGTTCCCGCATTCGGCCCTAACCCGAATAGTGGCTTTGTTTTTCGTGTGGGTTCCGGTCTGTTGCAGCATAAGATCCGTCTAGAGACAAGAAACAACGATGTACCACAACTCGAAGGGGAATACCTTAAAGGCTATGATCGGCTGAGCAATGGGCTTACACTTCATCAATTCATCGGATATCAATTCCTGAGTAACAAGCGCTTGGTCAATTTTTCATTAGGGATTGAGGGGTATCAAGCCTTCACGCAGAGTAGGAG
>JABDLZ010000303.1 GCA_013001705.1 Flavobacteriales bacterium | reverse complement strand
GGATGGCTCAGAAAGTGCAGTTCATCACTACGGTACTTCACGAACCGGAGATCCTTATCCTGGATGAGCCTTTTTCCGGCTTCGATCCTATCAATACCAATCTGGTCAAATCCGAGATACTCCGATTACGCGATGAAGGCGCCACCATCATGCTCTCTACCCATAATATGGCATCAGTAGAGGAGATCTGTGATGATATGGCCCTGATCGACCGGGGCCGGGTGGTCTTGGAAGGGCAGGTGCAAGAAGTCAAGCAGCGATTCAAAGAGCATGTCTACGATGTCTTTTTCAAGGGTCAGATGCTCGGCTTTACCAATGCGCTTTGGACGGGTTTCGAATTGGTAGATAGAGAGGATCTGGACGGAGGGATGATACGTGCCCGCATCCGTCTGCTGGGAGATAATACGGTCAATGACCTATTGCAGGCTGTGATGCCACACGCGCAGATCAATGAGATTAGTGAGGTCATCCCCAGTATGAACGACATCTTCATCCAGGTGGTCAACGAAAAGGAAGAGGAGCATGCATAAGGTCTGGTTGATCATACAGCGGGAGTACCTGACACGTGTCAAGAAGAAGTCCTTCATCATCATGACCATTCTTGGGCCTTTGCTCTTCGTGGGCTTCATCGGAGGAGCCTTTTACTTGAGCCTGGATGATTCTCGAGAGTTCGATGTGGTATTGACCGATAGTCAAGGCATGTTCGGCAAGACCTTGTTCGAATCGGATTTCGAGGATACAGATAAGATCAGATACCACATCTTCCCAGGGGAAATGTCGGATGTGGCATTCATGGAATCCGATTTCGACCTCAAGATCGATATCGTACCGGAGTTGATCTATGCGCAGAGCATCAACATGTATTACAAGGAACAGCCCGGAGTGCTGATCACCGAACGGATTTCTGATAGACTGGAGCGCAATTTCGAACGGATGAAATTGGCCGAAGCGGGAATCGATCAAGAAGAGTATGAAAGCTTGACCACCCCCATTCGGATCATCAAGTACGACATAGCCAATCTGGAAGAAGGTGGTGCCGATACCGAATTGGGTACCATGGTCGGGTTCATCATGGCTTTGATGATCTTCATGTTCATCATACTCTACGGTTCGCAGATCATGCGCGGTGTGATGGAGGAAAAGACCAACCGCATCGTAGAAGTGCTCGTCTCATCGGTCAAGCCCTTTCAGCTCATGTCCGGTAAGATCATCGGGGTGGCCATGGTCGGGCTTACCCAGTTCCTATTATGGGTGGTCTTGTCCTTCTTCTTGATGACCCTCGCTCAGACCATGCTAGGGGATGTCTATGTGGATCCAGCTGTTGTCCTGGACCAGCAGATGAGCACCAGCGTACAGAAGGATACCATAGAGGATATACAGGCGCAAGGGGAAGCGATGAATGCCTTCTGGAGCATCTTCCATCAGATCAACTTCCCCTTCCTGATCGGGATGTTCATCTTCTTCTTTCTAGGAGGTTATCTGCTCTATGGAGCCTTGTTTGCAGCGGTGGGGTCGGCCGTGGATAGCGAGACCGATACACAGCAGTTCATGATGCCTATGATGACTCCGCTGATGTTCGGCTATATCATATCGGCCCTTTCCTTCAGCAATCCGGGATCTGCAGTCTTATACTGGTGCAGTATCATCCCATTCACCTCTCCGGTGGTCATGATGATACGGGTAGGGCGCATGGGCATGGGCATGGAGGCGGTGGACTGGCTCTCTATAAGTGCATCTGCACTACTTCTTATCGCTGGATTCCTATTCACCACTTGGCTTGCAGGACGCATCTACCGCACGGGCATACTCATGTACGGTAAGAAGGTGGGTTACAAAGAGATATGGAAGTGGATAAGATACT
Organism: Flavobacteriales bacterium; assembly: GCA_013001705.1. Lineage (NCBI taxonomy): Bacteria > Pseudomonadati > Bacteroidota > Flavobacteriia > Flavobacteriales > Flavobacteriales bacterium. The sequence goes on along the minus strand of JABDLZ010000303.1, from coordinate 11,697 downwards.
ACTAGTTCCTAGATCTGGTTAGGTGGGTGTTTTGATTTCCTTCATACATTGAGCCCATCCCTCAAAACTCGCCCTTGAATCCAAAAGCGGTCATAGATATCGGCACCAACACCATCAATCTGCTGATTGCAAGTAGACACGATGAAGGTTTCATTATGGAGTTCTTCGACCGTATTCCGGCCAAACTAGGGAAAGGCGGTATGAATGGCAATCGACTCACCGCTGAAGCCATGGAACGTGGATTGGCCGCACTGGAGGAACACCTGATCAGCTGTGATGAACATGAGGTAGGCGAGATCATCGTCACTGCTACATCTGCTGTTAGAAATGCTGAGAATAGGCAAGAGTTCATAGAACTGGTATTCAATGAATACGGCCTGGAAGTGGATGTCATCGATGGGGATAGAGAATCGGACTTGATCTGGAAAGGGGTGCGTATGACGGGTTTGGCCATGGATGAGACCATACTCATCATGGATATCGGGGGTGGGAGCACCGAGTTCATCGTAGCGCGAGATGATGACTTGATATGGCAGCAGAGCTACAAGTTGGGTGTGACCCGGCTCAAAGAGCGCTTCGATGCAGCGGACCCCTTCACAGAAGCTGATGCCCAGAAGATACGTGAGGCCATTAGACATGAGCTCGAAGACCTGTGGATAGAGGGAACGCGGTCGAAGGTGAAGACATTAGTTGGAGCATCGGGATCATTCAACAGCATCGACCTTATGTTGGCCCTGGGAGATATCGAATCCCTTCCAGAAGTGCGACATCGAATGGATATGGAGCAGTACCATCGACTCTCAAGTATGGTGCGCTCCAGCCCATACGCGCGTAGGTCCGCTATACCGGGGCTGGTGCCCGATCGGGTGGATACGATCCCATATGCCTTTCTTCTCATCGATGAGGTGTTGGAGCAACTCAAGATCGAGGATCTATGGCGCAGTAGCTATGCATTAAAAGAAGGCTTGATGGCCGAGATGTTCGGGGGCTGATCATTCCTTTATAAACTTCCCGATATATTCTGAGTTATCCGTTCGCAGAAGAAGCAGATAAAGCCCAGAAGGGAAGGATGAAATATCAATTGAATTTCTTCCTTGGGCAGAGCCGTTCTGTTTTGGCTGATCAATTACCCTGCCCAGATTATCAAGGATTTCAACTTCTTCTAGAAGTTCATCCCCAGGCCAATGGAGATAGAGCATGTCATTAGCTGGATTTGGAAAGACTGTGATCGATTCTTCGATGCCATATTCATCACTCGTCAGTATATAACTATCAGAATCAATTACTCCTGTGGTATCTCCTTGGTGCACATATCCCGTCATCCAAAGGCCCATGCTACTGCCTATTCCTCCAGCCCACAGATAACTGGTCATTCCCAAGCCTTCTGTGAAAGACATTCCTAGATTTTCTCGATACACATTGTGATCCGCGGCAAACCAGAACAGAGGCGTATCCTCGAACATATTTGAGTACAGTTCTTCTCTGAAGATGACTGGTGAATACTCCTCGATAGCAAGGAGAATAGAACCTAACTCTTGTCCCTCAAGTGACTGCAAAGACTCTGTATCCATCCCTATATGAATGCCATATTTCTTGATCATTCGGTCATTTTCCGAAGTCAAAGTGACGATATAATCGCTCACATCTCCTTCTGGGAGAGGGATGGAATCGGCATATACTCCAAAGTTTGCTTTGCTGTGCTCATGCACATCTTCTTCTAAGAACAAGTAATCTTCTAAAGTGAAAGTTTCATTGGCTGTAAAAGCATGGTAATAAGTTGTTGGTGGATATGATTGATCTGGTGGTCCCCAATGTCCATAAGTGTGCTGACTGACTTCGTCATAGTGAAGGGTGATTTCCTCTGGAGTTGACTCCACTTCAAGTATAGTCCGCTTGATTATTCCATCTACTTGTTGGGCATTTCCCTCAGAATATATCTTGTATTTATACTGAATCACATCCCCGACCTGATGGTCAAATATTTCTTCGAGTTCTGGGACCAGCAATCCAACGTCCCTACCTTGGATGCCTATCAATTCAAAGAGTTCTTCTTCCTCATTAGGATTGTAATATCTCAGCAAGCCGTGCTCTTTGCTGAGTAGGAATTCTTGACCATCATCGACTGTTATATTCTTGACGGAGTCTACTGTACTGAATATATCTTGAGTCGAAATACTGGTGACTTGTGCGTTCTGTACTCCATCGAAATTCCACATCTCTCCTATTTCGGCATGGGTCATGAGAACAAAGTCGATAGGGTGGATGAACGTCCACATCCCACCTGGACTTTCTATGACCTCGCTATTCAAGAACTGCGGCTGATCTTTTAGATAGAGGCACGAATTTTCAGGACACTGCCAATCATCCAGACCATAGGTGTCTGCCATGCAAGTATCACAGGGTAATACTACCTTGTTCAAGAAATAATATGTACTGACATCTCCTACCTGAATTGAATCTACATGGATGGTGTTCGTAATGGATGGTTCTCCTGAATTGGTGAAGTGAAACTTCTCATCAGGCGTGAAGGGTGCCCAATTCTGTCCGCTTATTTGAGAGGAGCTTATAAGTAGAACGGCAGACAGAAAGAAGCTTTTGTACATCGTGGGTCGTTTGGTGGAATTCAATGTACATAGAATAACAATGGCGTCAGAATTCAGATGTGATGATCATATCATTGCCAAAACTAAAGGAGCGGCACCGCTTTTGTACTTTCACCCTCCCAAAAACAAGATATGTCCAACAGCATTCTGATCATCGATGACGAGAAGAGCATACGCGGTACGCTCAAAGAGATACTCGAGTATGAGAAGTACAAGGTAGATGAGGCCGAAGACGGTATCAAAGGCCTTTCCATGATGGAGAAGACACGCTATGATATCGTGCTCTGTGACATCAAGATGCCCAAAATGGACGGGATAGAAGTATTGGAAAAGATCCGGGATAAGGGTCTGGACAGCCCAGTGGTCATGATCAGCGGCCATGGAAATGTGGAGACGGCCGTTGAGTCGCTCAAGAATGGGGCTTTCGATTTCATACAGAAGCCTTTGGATCTCAATCGGGTACTGGTCACCATCCGCAATGCCATGGATCAATCCACCCTCGTGGAAGAGACCAAGGTCCTCAAGCGTAAGATCAACAAGAAGCTATCATCCGATATCGTAGGGGAGAGCAAGGCCATCATGGAGATCAAGGAGATGATCGCTAAAGTGGCCCCGAGTGATGCTCGCGTGCTGATCACCGGGGGCAATGGTTCAGGTAAGGAATTGGTCGCCCGTCAATTGCATGAGCAGAGTGCCCGTGCCAGCAATCCATTCGTAGAGGTGAACTGTGCAGCCATTCCATCTGAACTGATAGAATCAGAATTGTTCGGACATGAGAAGGGCGCTTTTACTTCCGCCATCAAGCAGAGAAGAGGAAAATTCGAACAGGCCGATGGCGGTACCCTCTTCTTGGATGAGATAGGGGACATGAGCCTCAGTGCCCAGGCCAAGGTACTCAGAGCACTTCAGGAGAATAAAATCAATCGGGTAGGAGGGGATAAGGATATCAAGGTCAATGTGCGCATCATAGCCGCTACCAATAAGGACCTCAGGAAAGAAATCTCTGAGAGCAATTTCAGGGAGGATCTCTACCACCGACTCAGCGTGATACTCATTCATGTGCCCTCCCTTAATGAGCGCAAGGAAGACATACCGCTCCTTTCCGAATTCTTCTTGGAGCAGATCGCCAAGGAGTATGGTCAGCCGGTGAAGAAGATATCCAATGCGGCTATCAAAGCGCTGCAGAAGCACGACTGGACCGGTAACATCAGAGAACTCCGTAATGTCATCGAGAGACTGGTCATTCTAGGTGCTGAGGAGATTTCCGATACGGACGTCAAAGACTATGTGCTCCAAGGTGGGTAATCCGTACCCCAAGGCAGCGTGATACCCTCTTTTCTGTTCCTCATTGTGTAAGGAACAATCCGCGTACGTGTCTGTAACAAACAGATAATCAGATAGATAAGATTTTTGGCACGCTGATTGTTTACCGATAAGTGAATTTAAAATCCATATACCATGAAAGAACTGAAGAAAAAGTACCAGGAGGCCAAGGCGAAAGCCATAGATTTGATGAGTGATGGCCGCTTATCTGAATACATCGCACAACTGGTTACAGTCGAGCAATTGAAACTACAATTGATCAACGCTACGATAACCGAAAGCCGATGATAAGACCTCTAACAACATCTGTTAATTAGGACCCAGACTGAAGAGTCTGGGTTTTTTTATGCCTTGGATCCAGTCAATAGATCGGCAATCTTCCGGTCGTTGGCCAAGCGAGGAACTTTGTTCTGCCCTCCGAGCTTTCCTCTGCTCTCCATCATGCGCTTGAATGATCCTGAGGGTAATACCCTGATGACCAACGGACGCAATACCTTTCCCTCTATCAGATCCCGATAGTACGGGTTCTGTGCCACCATGCTTTTCTCCAACAGTCGGGTCAAATCCTCTATATCGGACGGCCGTTCTTCCATTTCGATGAACCACTCGTGATACGGCAGTCCTTCCTGAGGATGGATCTCTGGGGCCACGTGGAATTCTGAGACCACTATATCCAGTGCTTTAGAAGCCTCCTCCATGGCCCGCTCGACTTCTTCAGCGATCACATGCTCACCAAAAGCAGAAGTAAAGTGTTTGATCCGTCCCGTGACTACTATTCTGTAGGGGTCTTTGGAGACGAACTTGACCGTGTCACCGATGTTATAGCCCCACAGTCCTGCCACGCTGTTGATGATCAGCACATAATTGACTCCGAGTTCTATCTCATCAAGCCAGAGCCGCTTAGGTTCATCATTGAAGAATTCATCGGCTGGAATGAATTCGTAGAATATGCCGGAATTCAATTCGAGCAACAGACCTTCCTGATCCAAGGTGTCTTGATAGGCGATGAAGCCTTCACTTGCCGGGTACAGTTCGAGATTGTCCACTTCGGCACCTATCAATTCTAAGAATCGATTCTGATAGGGGCGATAGTTGACTCCACCATGGACCATCAGACTGAAATTCGGGAATACTTCCTTGACTGTCTCCTTACCGCTATGCTCAAGTAGCTTCTCGAAATACATCTGCATCCAGCTCGGTATACCGCTGATCAGCCGCATATCCTGCACAGAGGTCTCCTTGACAATTGCCATGACCTTCTGCTCCCAATCCTCGATGAGATTGGTCTCAAGCGTAGGTACGCGATTGCGTTGCAGATAGGCCGGTACGTGGTGGGCAGTGATCCCGGACAAGCGCCCGATCTTCAGTCCATTCTGCTCTGTAAGTGCCGGGCTGCCTTGTAGAAAGAGCATCTTTCCATCCACGAATTCCGTATTGCCCGATTCGTGGATATAGGACAGAAGGGCCATCTTAGCAGAGCGTATGTGAAAGGGCATGCTCTCTTCTGTCAAAGGGATATACTTGGCACCTGAGGTCGTGCCCGAGGTCTTGGCCACGTACAAGGGCCTTCCGGGCCAGAGCACGTCCTGCTCGCCTTCCAAGACCCGCTCCATATAGGGTCTGATCCCTTCATAATCCACCACGGGTATAGAGTCCCTCCAAGCGCGATGGTCGGTGATATCTCCTACTCCCTTGTCTTTCCCATAGACCGTATACTTCCCTTGGGCTACGAGGTGCTTCATCCATTTTATCTGGGTGTCCAAGGGTGACCTCACCCATTTGGAACGGAGGTGGATCTGTTGTTTGGCATAGAGTACGCTGAGAGCCGCTTTGACACCCATACGATACCTTAGTTGAAGATGATGAATTCCTCGGGGTCGAGCGGATCGCCCTTGTACCAGAGTTCGAAATGGAGATGTGGACCATCGGTGATCTCACCGGAATTACCCATCACGGCTATGGATTCTCCTGCTTCTACCTGCTCTCCGGTCTTTTTGAGAAGGACGGAATTATGCTTGTAGAATGAGACCAGGTCATTGCTATGCTGGATGCCCAGTACATATCCTTCTTGAGAAGTCCAGGTCGCTAATATGACCGTACCATCCAATACCGCTTTGATCGTTTCATTGTCAGGCGCCACCACATCTACACCCAGATGTTCGGTGCCTATGTCGTATTGACTTGTGACCAATCCTTTGAGCGGAGTGAAGAATACCAGATCAGAAAGGGCACTCATGGCCGTTCGGCTTTCCGCATTCTCGAATTTGAGATTATAGAGATCCTCAGCAGCTACTTCGATCCGTAGTGCCGAATCACGTTCCGAGATACTGAAGTCCAGATCTTCTTGGGTTTCTGCATTGACCCGAGTGGTATCCATAGCCACCTCCTCGACCTCCATCTCACCACGAAGTACCCGAATCACATTATCCAGGTACTCTTCTCGGATACTCAGATCGGCCTCCAGCCGCTCGGCCGTTTCTATGGCTTTCCGTGCTTCACGTTTGGCCTGGGCATCGGAGTACCCGGGGATGAGCTCCTTGGCCGGAGTATAGATGATGATGAGCAGGATGATCAGTGACACGATGAATACAGCGGTGGCTACGATCGTGATAACGTTGAGTCTGGAGAGCTTCAGAGAAAGACGCTCTTCATACGTATTGTCACTCACGATGATCAAGCGGTACTTGTCCCTCAGTTTACCCAAGAAGGAGCGCAATCCTGAATTCATAGTGGCAAAGATATCGATGTTGGACTGCATCTGTCATGGTCAGATGGTCCAGATAAATCCAGTGTGGTCCCTGTAGAACCCCTGAAATGAAATATTTTTGCAGGATATCTGTTATTGTTCCGAGTAACTACGCCTTGAGAGGAAATCTCATATATCTATCCCTGGTCTTCGTGACCTTGCTTGCATTCAGTTCATGCAGTAAGAAGAAGAACAATTTCTTCAGCCGGACCTATCACGAGACCACTACCCATTTCAATGGCTACTTCAACGCCAAAGAAGCGGTCAATGAGGCCCTGGTTTCCTATGCAGATGGGTATGAGGAGAATTGGGAAGAGCCACTACCTATCATCCTCTACCCGAATGAGCAGGAGGCGGTCTCCTTGTATTCTGCTATGGACCGTGCCATAGAGAAATGTAGCAAGGTCATCGATAGACATAGCATGCTCATCAACAAGAAGCAGCACAATTCCTGGATAGATGATTCCTATCTCTTGATGGGGATATCCTATTTCTACAAGCGGAACTTCCCTGAGGCCGAGGAGACCTTCAAGTACATCACCAAGCAATTCAAGCGCGAACCCATCCGTCATGAGGCCAACTTATGGATGGCCCGCATGGCCATCGAAGAGAAAAACTACGTTCGGGCTCAATCCTTGTTGGATAAACTGGACCAGTACCGACCGGACTTTCCCAAGGGCATGGACCAGTCCTACTATGAGGTATACACACATCTCTATCTCCAGCAGAAGGACTATGAGAACGCGATAGAGACGATCAAGCAAGCAACGGCCGTCACGCGCAAGAAGGATAGGCGTGCCCGACAGACTTTCCTGCTTGCGCAACTCTATGATATCACCGGCCAGTCGCAGCGTTCGGTCAGGCGCTATGGGGATGTGGTGCGTATGAATCCCGACTATGAGATGAAGTTCTATGCTCAGATCAATCAGGCTTTGGCCTTCGATTCCAGATCGGATTCAGAGCAGATAAGAGAACAACTCAACAAATTGCTGCGAGATGAGAAGTATGTGGAGTTCAGGGATCAGGTCTACTATGCCCTGGCAGAAGTGGAATTTGCCGAGCGGAATCTGACAGAGGGAATCGAGAATCTGATCAAATCCACGAAAGCGAGTGTCAATAACAACCGCCAGAAGGGGAAGAGTTTCCTGAGACTGGCAGAGATCTATTTCGAAGAGCGCAACTATGAAGTCGCTTCTGCTTTCTACGACTCGACTATCACCTACCTACCCAATGACTATCCGCGTTATGAGATCATCAAGAACACCAAGGAAAGCCTAAGTGATCTGGTCCATTACCTCAAGATGGTGGATCGGGAAGATAGTCTGCAGACCTTGGCGTTGATGGACGAGTCCGATCTCAACCGAAAGCTGAGAAAGATCATCCGCGATAAGCAAGAGGAGGAGGAAGAGCGACTCAGAAAGCTTCAAGAAGAGAGAGAACTTGCTTTCCAGAATCGACAGAATGCCCAGCAGGCCCAGGCAGATAGTCGGGCCAGCAATCGAGCAGGTGCTACGGGCAAGTGGTACTTCTACAACGAAGCCTCCAAATCCATCGGTTTTGCGGAGTTCCAGGCCAAATACGGGAGACGTGAACTGAAGGACAATTGGCGTAGAAAGAATCAGAACATCGGTATCAGTCTGGGTGAAGAAGGGATTGCAGAATCTGGAGCAGAAACAGAAGCTGGAGGAGGGAAGACCAATATCCCCACGATGGAGCAACTCAAAGCAGATATCCCATTCTCTGATGAGGCCATGCAAGCTTCCAAGGACACTATGGCCCACGCCATGTTCGAGATCGGCAAGATATACAAGGACCGCCTCGAGGATCTGGATAACGCCATCGAGACCTTTGAAGAACTCAATGTACGCTTACCTGGAAATTCGTACGAGCAATTATCCTACTATCAGCTATATAGATTGTTCCTGACCAAAGAAGAAGACCCTTCCTATTTTGCACCCGATCCACGAGCTACCTCGGCCTACTATGCCGAATTGATAACCGAGGACTTCCCCCAGAGTGAATTTGCCCGACTCATTGAAGACCCGGAGTATGTGGCCAGCAATGAACAGGCGCGTATCCAAGAGACCGAGGATTATGAGAACACCTTCCGACAGTACCGCATGAGGAACTATACCGAAGTGCTGACCGCCTGCCTCGATGTGATGAATAACGATACGGGCAATCGCTTGCTCCCTAAGTACTATCTGCTCAGGGCCATGGCTATTGCGGGGAAGAAGGATCGGGAGAATTATATAGCCGCTTTGCGAGAGATCGTGGCAAAATTCCCAGAGACGGAAGAAGGTGAAGAGGCCAAACGTCTTCTTGGATTATTGGAAGAAGAGTCCAAACCGGAAGAGACGGCTACCAAGGAAGATACACCTCCCTCTGAAGAAGAAGAACGCCAAGGTCCTAAAGGAGACTATATCATCAAGGATAACATGGATCATTATTTCGCCATCCTTGTTCCAAACCGAGGAGTGAAGATGAACGATGTCAAAGGCAAGGTGAGCGATTTCAATGCAGAATACTTCAGAGGAGAATCCTTCAAGGTGACCAATAGTTTCATCAATTCCGAAGCGCAGATCCTGCTTGTCAGGACTTTTGAAGGCAAGGAGGACGCATTGCACTATCTAGGTGCCTATGAAGGGGAAGAGACCATTTTGCTCGGAGTCAATGATCAAGCCTTCGAAGCCTTTGTCATCACTTCAAAGAATTTTGCTACCTTATTCAAGACCAAGGACATAGATGGATACATCGAGTTCTTCAAGGAATATTATAAACGCTAAAGCCCAATTCCAATGGCTAAGACGAATGATCACACACAGAACCTCAGGGTCAACAGTATAGTTGAAGGCACCCGACTGAAAGGAGAGATCAACTCTCCTGGGAATTTCCGCATAGACGGTGAAGTAGAAGGAGATATGAAGATCGATGGCAAATTGATCATCGGTGCTAAGGGACACGTCAAGGGGAACGTGAAATGCAAGGATGCAGAGATAGAAGGCCGTTTCGATGGCAAACTCTCTGTCAACGGACTACTAAGCCTCAAGTCTACATCGTCAATCAGCGGTGATGCTTTCTTCCAGCGATTGATGGTCGCAGAAGGCGCTAAGTTGACCTGTACCTGTAATTTGAAATCCGACAGTCCTGAGATACCCGAGCGCCCTGAGCAGAAAAGCTCAAGTGCTCGTCCAGCCGCTCCAAGTGCTGCGACAGGTGAGCGTAAGCCCGGAGTCTCTGCTATAGGCGCTTGATCACTGCGCTCCATGGCTCTCCCACGTCCTTTCTTGACAGGACTCGTATTGCTCACTCTCCTCTTACTAGCTATCTACCATGGCAGTCAGCAGGTATGGCCATTTGAACTGGCCGAGTGGCGATTCTATGTCCTCTTGCTCTTCTTTCTGCTCATTACCATCTTCAATCATTCGTTGATGAAGAGCAGCATCGGAAAGCGCCCCACGCTTTTTGCAAATCGCTATATGATGGGAGTGGTGCTCAAGCTGATCCTTTCCTTGGTCCTCTTTATTGCGATCGCTATCAACAGTCCCGATGCGGAGAAGATCCCCTTCGGATTGGCCTTCCTGTTGAGCTATCTGGCCTTCAACGCTTTTGCTTCTAGACAGATGTTGAAACTCAAGCCTACTGATACATGATGGCAGAGCCTGGGGAGGACAAACGGAGAAAAGCCAATAAGGTCATAGCCTTTTCGAGTATCGGATTTCAGATGTTGGCCACAATCTTACTCTTTGCCTATGCAGGAAGAAAGCTGGACGAACACTTCGGAGAAGGGGGCCGGACATGGTCCCTGATACTGACCCTGAGTGGGGTAGCGATAGCCCTATACTTCTTGATAAAAGGGCTCACAGATATCATGAAGAACTAGACCTCCGATTCCTTTGAAAAAACCTTCACGCGGTATGATTAAAAGTATACTTTTGCCCCGCGAAAAGGAAAGCCATTCGATGCAGGTTTTTAAGGGTATAGGAAAATCGTTCCAACTGGTGAAACTCACTGTGGTATTCACTGCGCTTTTTGCTGTCACCAATGTATTTGCTGGGGGAGGAAGTGGTGAAGAATTCAATGCCGGTGAGGTGATCATGCACCACATCTCTGACAGTCACGACTGGCATCTGATCGACTATGAAGGTGCAGACGGTGAGATACATCCGGTGAGCATCCCTCTTCCGGTCATCCTTTGGCACCAAGGTAAAGGACTCGAGGTCTTCATGAGCTCTAAATTCCATCATGGTACAGAGGCATATAATGGATACGCTCTCGATGAGCACAATGAAGTCTATTATGTCGCTCCAGATGGTGGAGTAGATGAGGTGGAGACGGCCAACATCATCGATATTTCCATCACCAAGAATGTTATGACGCTCTTCTTGGTCTCCCTGCTCGTTATCCTGGTCTTCTCCAGCATAGCAAGGGCTTACCGAAGAAATCCCAATAGCGCTCCGAAAGGCATCCAATCCTTCTTCGAGCCGATCATCCTATTTGTACGTGATGAGATTGCGATCGCGGTCATAGGCAAGGACAAGTATCAGCGATTCATGCCCTTCCTATTGAGCGTCTTCTTCTTTATATGGATCGCCAACATGCTCGGTCTCGTACCCTTCTTCCCAGGAGGGGCCAACCTGACGGGTAATATCGCTATCACACTGGTCCTGGCCGCCATGACCTTGTTCTTGATATTCAAGAACAGTAATAGCCACTACTGGAGACACGTATTCGCCATGCCGGGTGTTCCAGTACCATTGCTTCCTATCATCACATTGATCGAGATTATCGGAGTCTTCTTGAAGCCGCTGATACTCGCCATTCGACTATTTGCCAATATCACGGCTGGGCACATTACCATTTTGGCATTCATGAGTTTGATCTTCATCATGGGTAAGAATGGAGAGGCACCCGTTGTCGGTTGGGGTACTGGAGTTGTATCAGTCATCCTATCGATCATCGTGACCTTCTTGGAATTGCTCGTAGCATTCCTGCAAGCATTCATCTTCACCCTGTTGTCTGCAA
>JABDLZ010000302.1 GCA_013001705.1 Flavobacteriales bacterium | reverse complement strand
CAGCAATCGGCTACTCAACTCGAGTTCTTGGTCCTTCTCTCGCATCTCATACTTGGTGAACATGTTCATGAGTTCCTTATCCTTCATAGCCTTGACCACAGAGTCGTTCAAGCTTAAAAGTTTCTCATGATAGTTCAGGGCCTCCTTAAACCTACCTGCTGCCTTCAAGAACTCGTACTTGGCTTGATAAGCAGATATGCGTTTAGAGCGCGCACCATAGCTATTGCTGAGTGCTATCCCTTCATCGCAGAATGAAGATGCCGTCTGTAAGTTTTCCATTCCAGTGTGAATCAGGCACATGAGAATAGCAAACCGAGCACGATTATTCCGGTCGGTCAATCCTCTTTCGGTATCGACCTTTTCCATAAGTTCCAAGGCCTTCATCGGGCTCTCCACTTTGAAGGCGATATCTGCCAGACTCATATATGCATCGGCTGTATAAGCAGGATAATCCTGCTCCTGGAAGTACACTACCGACTGCTCATAGAGCGGTTCTGCTTCTAGCAATCTATCCACTGCCTTATATTGACCTGCCAGATTGAAGCGTGTGAAGTAGACCCAATCTTCTTGACCGGCCAAAATGAAAAATTCTTGCGCTTCTTTGAAGTACTTGATGGAGTTCTCTCTGTCAGCTTGAAATTCATAGGCACCTCCTATGTTATTGAGCATCATCCCGACCATGAAGGTGTCTTGCAATGCTCGATACCACTCGAGGGCCACTTCGTAGGATTCGATCGCCCGGAAATGATCCCCCGCGATGGAAGCGTGCATACCGAAGAAGTTCTTGGAACGGGCTATCTCGGCAGAATCCCCATAGGCCAAGGCCTCTTTTTCGAATCTGAGCACGTAGTCCAGCGCTTGATCCAGGTCGTTATAGATGGTATGCTTGAGACCATCACTCAGGATCTTGAGTCGTGTATCGGGATCCTCGGTCTCAGCTAGGCGATTCTCGAGACTGTCGATCACTTGTAGATATTCTTGGGCCTGCACTTGCACCGTGATGCATATCACAACAGTAGCGATGGAGAGAATTCGAAGTGGCCGCATCATAGTATCGGATGGATATCATAGTTCGAGATGACCAAGCGCACCGTATTGAGGCCTTCAGTGGCCACCTCCAATACAGAACCCAATCGACTATGGAATGTATCTATCATCTTCGATCCGAACAGTCCGACCCGCTCCCTCAGTTCTTCTGGAGTCAATCGGGTCCCGCTATCCTCAAGCTCTAATATCAACTTTTTATGGTCATGCTTCAACCGGATGACCACTTCTACGGCACTGGATTCGGTAAATGCGTGCTGAAGACAGTTCGAAAGCATTTCATTCAAGATCAATCCCAAGGGCAATCCTGTATCGATATGCAGTAGGATATCATCTACTTCGGTACGTAGGTCTATCTGTTCTTCACCCACTTTGTAGGCATTGAAAACACTGTTGCTCAGGGTGCGGATGTATTCCTGTGCAGATACGTGCTGTGGGCGACCTTTATTCAAAAGACCTTGATGGATGAGAGCAATGGATTTCACTCGCTGCTTGCTCTTCTCCAGAGCACTTCGTGCCTCGTCACCCTGTGCGTTGCGCTCTTGTATGCTCATGAGTGAGGCGATGATCTGCATGTTGTTCTTCACCCTGTGTTGTGCTTCACGTACCAGATGGTCATGGTCTATCTGGAGTTTTTGGAAGGCATCGCGCTGATGGCTACTCTTCTTCTTCACTTTCTTGATGCGGTATTCTTGAAAGATGAAAAGAGCGACAAGCGCTGCGATGAGTATCAGAAGTATGTGTACTTGATCGGTCAGGGCTTCTGTATTTGAGGTCATCAGATCACTGGTGACCTCGACTTGGTGAAGCTAGAGGGTGACCTGACATTTCTCCTCACCCAAAAGGATGAAATGAGGTATCAACGTATGACCAATACTTTGGAAACAGTCTTTTGACCATTGGATAATTCTAGGATATATCTCCCTGAATCAAAGGACCTGAGGTCCAGTTTTTTGGCTTGTAGGTTATCCGCTCTGAAGATGATCCTACCTTCGAGATCAGCAATACTCAGGTCAGTATCCCGACCGAGGTTATGCTCGATCCAGATGATACCCTTGCTCGGATTGGGAAAGAAGAAAGCCTTGGCCTCTTTGGACTTGAGCTCCATGTAAATGGCCATTTCCTCTTCCATGCTGGGATAGGTAGATTCTGTACCTGAGCGATCTACTAAAAGGTCTGCTTCGGGCTCGTCAAAGGATTGCTGTGGAAAGGAGTCTATGGGTTCGGAATGTTCTGCCAAGAGACCTTCCTGGGCCAATACCGGGCTCAGAATAAAGATCAGCATCCCTAGCCCGATCGAGCGGGTACGTATCATGCTTGCAGTCATGATCGGTTGCATTGGTTCATTGTGAAGATAATCAATAGTCTTTCAATTAACTGAATATCAGCCCTTACTATCTGATAATTTCACTGAAAGAACGAACTCTGGCCTGATTAGAACGGTCAAAATCTTAGCTCGACCGACATTCATGGTGAGAAATCAAACACGATGAGCCCATACTCGTGATCGTTCACATCTTATTGGTCGTGAGCCATAAATACCGTTAACTTTGTATCCCGTAGCAATACGGGCATGTCCGACAAGACCAAATACATATTCGTCACCGGTGGAGTGACGTCCTCATTGGGTAAGGGAATCATCTCTGCCTCACTGGCCAAACTCCTTCAGGCCAGAGGTCATTCGGTCACTATTCAGAAGCTCGACCCCTACATCAATATCGATCCAGGTACTCTGAATCCCTACGAACACGGAGAGTGTTTCGTGACGGATGATGGAGCAGAGACCGACCTCGATCTGGGGCACTACGAACGATTCTTGAACGAGCGCACCTCTCAAGCCAACAATATCACTACCGGACGCATCTATCAGAATGTGATCGATAGAGAACGAAAAGGAGACTACTTGGGCAAAACGGTCCAGGTCATCCCTCACATAACCGATGAGATCAAGCGCTGTGTCCAAAAACTCGGGAAAGTAGGTGACTATGATTTCGTCATCACAGAGATCGGTGGTACGGTAGGCGATATCGAGTCGCTGCCCTATGTAGAGGCTGTGCGTCAGCTCAAATGGGAACTCAGAGAGAGGGCCATCGTAGTCCACCTGACATTGGTGCCCTACCTCGCTGCTGCTGGAGAACTGAAGACCAAGCCCACCCAACACTCGGTCAAGCAACTGCTGGAACTCGGAGTGCAACCCGATATCCTCGTGTGCCGTACCGAACATCCGCTGAACCAGGAGATCAGGGATAAGATCGCTCGATTCTGCAATGTCTCGGAAGATGCCGTTATCGAATCCATCGATGCGGAGACCATCTATGATGTACCAGAATTGATGTACAAGGAGAAACTGGACACAGTGGTGCTCACCAAAATGGGGATGGACTACTCCGATGAGCTCACTTTGCGCGACTGGAATGACTTCATCTGGAGGCTGAAGAGCCCCAAGGAATCCGTACGTATCGGTCTGATCGGAAAGTATGTCGAGTTGAAAGACAGCTACAAGAGTATTGCTGAATCCTTCATCCATGCCGGGGCTTCTTGTGGAGTCAAGGTGAAGATAGACTGGATCCACAGTGAGAGCATTGAAGATAACAATGTGGCCGAGCGCATTTCCAAACTGGACGGCATACTCGTGGCACCCGGATTCGGTGGAAGAGGAATAGAAGGAAAGATACGGGCCATCAAGCATGCACGTCAGAACGGAATTCCTTTCCTAGGAATCTGCCTAGGCATGCAATGTGCCGTCATCGAATTCGCCCGCAATGTAATGGGCTGGGAAGAAGCACACTCCACCGAGATGAACGAGTCGACTCCTTACCCGGTCATCGACCTCATGGAGCAGCAGAAGGCCATCACCGATAAAGGGGGGACCATGCGACTAGGCGCGTATGATTGCCGATTGGTAGAGGACAGTATCGCGCATGATTGTTATGGAGAATCCTTGATCAGCGAGCGGCATCGCCATCGCTACGAGTTCAACAATGAATACCAAGAGCAATTGGAAACTGCCGGGATGAAGATGACCGGGATCAATCCGGATTCAGAACTCGTGGAGATCATCGAACTGGAAGACCATCCCTGGTTTGTAGGCGTACAATTCCATCCGGAGTACAAGAGCACGGTGGCCGAGCCACACCCGCTCTTTGTCGGCTTTGTACAGGCGGCTAAGCGCAAGGCCGGAATTCATGTCGAGGAGGAGCGACTGGTCAATTCCTGACCCAATTCCACTTCCCTGAGCTTATTCCTTGTTTTCATTGGTCACTCCTTGCGAAGCCATATCTTTGCCCTCCTTGTAAAATAGGGTATGGATAGAAATTCTGCAACAGGTCTTTTTCTCATCGGTCTAGTCGTTCTCGGATACATGTGGTATGTATCTCCGAGCGAAGAAGAGATACAACGCCAACGTGCGATACAAGACAGTATACAAGCTGCCCAAGAACAGGTCGAGTTACCTGATCAAGTGGAGTCTCCGACACCTATCACTCCTGAAGAAATTCAGCCTGAGACTCAGACTGTAACCGAAGATGACAGTCTGGTCAAAAGCCTCGCCCAGCAGGAAAAATTGGCCCGATTCGGGCTTTTTGCTCCCTCATCTGAAGGGTCTGATGATGAATTCCGCGTAGAGACCGACCTCTATATCGCCACCTTCCAATCCAAAGGGGGTCAGATCAAGAGCTTGGAACTCAAGGAGTACAAGACCTATGACCAAGCACCATTGATCCTATTCGATGAGGAGGCGGAGTTGGAATACATCTTTCAACTCCATAGCGGCCAACTCATCAGCACCAGTGATCTCTACTTCTCCCCACAGGACCTTCCGCGCTCTACACTGGAAGATGGATCGACCACCCTCATCATGCGGGCCAGCTCGAGCGATCCGTCCAAATATGTGGATATCAGCTATGACCTCACTGCAGGAAGCTATGAAGTGGATGTAGCAGTAGACCTGGTAGGAATGGCCGATGTGGTCGACCTGAAACGCAATGACATCGTTCTCAATTGGGAGATGGTCGCACAGGTCAAGGAGAAGAGCAAGGAGCGGGAGATGGAGCGCAGCGGTATATTCTATCGCTACAAGGATGAGCAAAGAGAATATCTCAGCGAGGGCAAGGAGGACGAAGAGGAACTGGAGGCCAAGGTGAATTGGGTGGCCTTCAAGCAGAATTTCTTCTCGGTAGTCGCTCTGCACCCTGAAGGATTCATCTCTTCCAACTCCATGGTCTCACATGCTCCGGCAGAGGAAGAGGAGAACACGATGAAGTACAATGCGGAATTGACTCTGCCAGTAGAGTTCACACCCGACCCGCACATCGCATATTCCATCTATGCCGGTCCCAACAAATACAGCATTCTCAAAGCCTATGATAATGAGATGGACCGCATTATCGACCTAGGTTGGGGGATCTTCGGTTGGATGAATAAATGGTTGGTCATTCCTATCTTCAATTTCCTCAGCAGGTTCATCAGCAGCTATGGGGTCATCATCTTGATCCTGACCGTAGTCATCAAGATGCTGCTCTTTCCCCTCACCTATAAGAACTACTTGAGCAGTGCCAAGATGCGTGCGCTCAAGCCCGAGATCGATGAACTCAACAAGAAGTTCGAGAATGAGAAGGACCCCATGAAGAAGCAGCAGGCCACCATGAGTCTGTACAAGCGCAGCGGGGTCAATCCAGCGGCAGGTTGCCTGCCTATGTTGGTCCAGATGCCCATCCTCTATGCGATGTTCCGCTTCTTCCCGGCATCTATAGAACTGCGTCAAGAGCCTTTCCTATGGGCAGATGACCTTTCTTCATATGATTCCATACTGGACCTCCCCTTCGAGATACCTTTATATGGAGATCACATCAGTCTTTTCACTCTGCTGATGGCACTGAGCACATTCCTATATACCC
>JABDLZ010000301.1 GCA_013001705.1 Flavobacteriales bacterium | reverse complement strand
ATCGTATTGGCCTCGATACCCCTTTCGACCAATTCGAGCTTGGTCCTTTCACAATTCGAAGGCATAGGTTCGATAGCGATCAAGGTGCCTTCTTTACCTATTCGGTGGCCAATCGGTATCACGTAGGAAGGAGGTGAGGTCCAATCAACTCCTGCTTGTACTGCGGTGTCTCCTCTTCGCAATACGCGTTGAAATCCGACAGAATGCTTTATTCGGATGAAGCTATTCCAAATGTTCAGATTGGATGTAAAAGGGCGCAAAAGGAGCAAGAGTATATGGACAATTACCCATTTGATGGGAAACGGAAGCCTCCGATATACTTGGATGAGTAGGTTCTTCATTCTTGATTACTGTACTAGCGAGACCTAGCTTTCTAATAATCGGATCACATTCTCCAAAGGCCTTCCCACGACAGCTTTATTGCCACGGATCACGATCGGCCGCTCGATCAATTTGGGATGTTCCAGCATAACATCCAGCCATTCATCCTCATTGAAGCCCATTCCTTTGAACTTCTCCTTGAAAAGGGTCTCCCCTTTGCGTAGCAGATCGCTGGGCTTCAGGTTCAGTTTGGCCAGGACTTTTTGGAACTCTTCACGACTGGGGACTTCTTTCAGGTATTCAAAGACTTCAACTTCGTGACCCTCATCCTGTAGATAGTTCAATGCCTCGCGGCTCTTCCGGCAACGGGTGATATGGTAGATCTCGACTTTCATTCTTAGTTGTTTACAGCATCCCCCTCCATCATCAGGAAAGCCTTCAGGAATTCTCCCACATCTCCATCGAGAACGGCATCTACATTGGAGGTCTCGTGGTTGGTGCGATTGTCCTTGACGAGTTTGTAGGGCTGCAGCACATATGATCTGATCTGTGAACCCCATTCGATCTTCTTCTTACTCGCTTCGATCTCGGCCCGAGCCTCGTTCTTCTTCTCCATCTCTATTTGAAGGAGCTGCGATTTGAGCAGTTGCATCGCTTTGTTCTTGTTCTCGAGTTGGCTTCGCGATTCCTTGTTCTCAATGATGATACCACTGGGGTGGTGACGCAGGCGCACGGCAGTCTCTACCTTGTTCACATTCTGTCCACCCGCTCCGGAGGCCCTCATGGTCTCAAAAGAGATATCGGACGGATTGATCTCTATCTCTATACTGTCATCCACCAAAGGATAGACATATACCGAGACGAATGAGGTATGTCTGCGGGCATTGCTATCATAGGGGGAGATGCGTACCAGACGGTGCACTCCGTTCTCACCTTTGAGGTAACCGTAGGAGAACTCCCCTTCGAATTCCAAAGTGACCGATTTGATACCTGCCACATCTCCTTCTTGGAGGTCCAACTCCTTGACCTTGTATCCGTTCTTCTCTCCCCACATGATGTACATGCGCATGAGCATACGTGCCCAGTCACAACTCTCTGTCCCACCGGCTCCGGCAGTGATCTGCATGATAGCGTTGAGGGAGTCCTCTTCAGCACTGAGCATGTTCTTGAATTCGAGCTCATCGACCGCCTCCAAGGCTTTAGAATAGCTGGATTCGAGCTCATCGTCACTGACCTCTCCTTCTTTGTGGAATTCTGCCATGACCTGTAGATCCTCTACAGCCACGCGGCAGGTCTCAAAAGCCTTGGTCCAGACCTTCAGGTTGCGGATCTCCTTCATAACGGCCTCGGCAGCCTTGGGGTCGTTCCAGAATTCCGGATCATGGGTATGCTTCTCCTTCTCTTGGATCTGCTCCAGTTTGTCCTCGATGTCCAGATAGCCCTTCAAAGCCTCCAATCGTTCGGTGAGACTACTGATCTGATCGCTCGTAATCATGGGCTCAAAGGTATGATTTCATAGGGCCGCTCATTCGCGATCAAGTGCCTAGAACGTTTGATGAAAACTCGTCTTGCATAATATCTCTCAATGCATTAGCTTTAGAAGCTTTTTTGAGGTAGGTAGGAGGATTCACACCATCTCGACCATTTTATTCTATTCATTAAACAATCAAACAATGAGAAAGAGATTTCTATTGAAGTCCTTGATGGCCATGCTATTGCTAATCGGTTTCAAGGCAGAATCAATTGCACAGGATGATATCTGTACACCAACGGCATTGACTGTAGGTGTTCAAGCCAGTGCTGATAACACAGGCGCGACAGCAGATGGGCCTATTGGTGGATGTTGGTTCGATGCGACAGTCGAGAATGACATCTGGTTCACCTTTGTGGCCCCAGCATCGGGAGATGTGAACATCGAGACCATCTTCACTGGTGGTAATTCCGATACTCAGATCGGGGTCTATTCATCGTCCGATGGCACCTGTACTGGAACGCTTACAGAAGTAGGGTGTAATGATGACAACCCTGTTGACTTCATGGCCATAGCTGACGTGTGTGGGCTTACACCAGGTTCACAGTATTTTTTACAAGTCGATGGATGGCAAGGTGCCGCAGGAGCATTCGATATCCTGATCACTGAGATCTTCGGTTGCGAATCGTGTGACCCTACAGGATGTGATGCTGGAGGAATCGTAGATGATACTCCAATAGGACTCTGCCCAGATGAGATCGGTTCCATCACAGGTACCGGGATTACATTGCCAACGGACAATTCAACCTGTAATGCAGTAGAAGCAATCCTTTTCACACCTTTGGCCGGAGCGACCGGTGGAGTTGCAGGAGGATTCAATCTCACGTTCGCAGGTGGGATAACCTGGCCCTATACATTCGATAGTGACGTGAATGGTGTTATGTCCGGCAATGGTCTGGACTCCCTTCGCGGAAATTGGGAACTTCGACCAGCAGTTTTTGTACAATTCGACAATACCAATTGTGCAATTTCTTCAGACTCTTTGATAGTGACGTTCTTCGGTCAAGGAGAAGGTGGTTGTGATGCCTGTGACCCAGCCGGCTGTGAAGCGGGAAATCCCGCGGATGACTCACCCCAGGTACTCTGTCCAGATGACGTTCTTCCGGTGGACTTTCTCGGGTGGTCTCCTCCAACCGATCAGACCTGTGCGTATGATTATCGATTAAGGTTCCGCCCTGTGTCATTGGCCTCAGGTGGATTTACCGATACTTTGTGCAATTCAGTAGGCTGGACATTGATCATCGACCCGAGCCTTACTGCGAATGTTTCCAGCGATATGCTAGGTTTCAGTAGTTCTTTCCTCCTCGAACCCATGCGTGGGAACTGGGTGATCGATGGTATCATGGTGGTCGATGGATTCATTTGCGATTCCACGGATAGGGATATCGATGTCAACTTCTTGGATTATGAAGAAGAAGGCTGCCCTTCTAAATGTGCTCCCGATCAGAACGACATCACCGTGAGTATCAATTTCGATGATTACTCTGAAGAAACATCCTATACCCTTCGCGATGATGCCGGGAACATCATAGATTCTACAGGTAGCGCACTTACAGGATTCTCGTGCTTCACCAAGTCCTATTGTCTGCCGGATGGCTGCTATTCATTCACCATCTACGATGCCTTTGGTGATGGGATTTGCTGCCAATGGGGAAATGGATCTTATTCCGTGACCGATGATGCTGGCGCCACGCTGGCCTCCGGAGGAGACTTCGGGAATTCAGAAACGACTGCATTCTGCCTTGGTGGACAAGATTGCTCGGTATTCGATACTGCACCGGTCGATCTGACCAAGTCCTTTGAATGTGTGCCTTACAACGACCCGGAGGGAGTACGTGATCGTGTTCAGGTCAAATGGTTCAAGGCACTTGGACAAGTGCGCTATACCGATGAAGATGCTGCTATGTGTGACATCCAATTCTGGCCGAAGAAACAATTGGACGAATTCGGTAATGTGATCGGTGACCCGGCCAATACAGACACCATCACTTTGGTGGATAAGGTCAAGACATATGGCGATGGCTCTCCACGCTCCATCTTCAAGTGGCCGATAAAGTTCCGTGCCGATGGTGTCAACAATAACAACCGCGTAGAACCCAATGTCCGTTATGGATGGAGAGTACGCTGTGAGTGTGGGCATGACGGAAATGGACCTGAATCTCCATGGAGTGAGTCCAAGATCTTCAACACACCTAATTTCAATCCTGTCACGGGCATTGATGAGTCGGATCCATGTATAACTAATGAGATAGAGGACTCTTCGGATGAGACGGTGAAAGCGCTTGCGCAGACCAGCAAGAAGGCTGTGATAAAGACGCATCCATTGGTGTCAAGTGATCATCAGGATGCCTTGCTCCAAAAGAGAAAAGGACAGAAAGGTCAATTGGTGCTTCCTCTGGAGAAAGAACCGGTAGCTCAGAAAAGAGCGGTTCTTTCAAGCTCTATGAGCCTCTACCCGAACCCGGTAGACAATGAGCTGACCATCCGCTTGACCGACAAGGTCAGTGGAGTAGCTCAGATCCGCATCATGGACATGACCGGAAGACTCATCGAGGATTCGTACACCAGCTTGAGAGGTGAGCATGCCTCGCTGAGAGTGAATGTGTCCGATCTCGGTACCGGACTGTACAGTATCGAGGTTCTGGTCAACGGAAAGGTCTATAGAGACCAGTTCGTTGTCAAATGAACTCACTGACATGATCTTTTGTGAAAGGCCGCTCGTTCAGAGTGGCCTTTCACTTTTTATACCCATTGATTCCCTGATCGTTTTGGGCTATCTTTCACCTTCGACTCGCACAACTAGGCTATCTGCCAGCTTCGGGTCGGACCATTAAAACGATCGAACCATGAAACGGATCACCTATCTGGTAATCTCCCTGTTCCTGTATGGAACAGTTTCTACCCAATGTACTGACCCAGGAAATGGGCCATATGGAAATTTCAACGGCACCTTTGGTGGGGCACCTGACTGTATCGAATCCGGACAGACGGTAGCGGTGAATACTCTGACCGGAATAGATATCTGGCCGTCTGACTCCTATGCCATGAACAATATCGAGGCTGGGGTGCAGTATGAATTCGGAGTAGTGAATGGGGCGGCCAACGCTGGTTCAGCATGGCCGATCCACTTTACCGTACTGGATGGCGGTGGCACTCCTGTGACCTCGGGTCCTGCCGGGCCGGGTACTCTCTCTTCACATGCCATATCGTGGACAGCTCCGAGTGCCGGATCCTACCTGATAGTGATCAGGGAGGTGGGAGAATGCAGCCCACCATACTCCAGTGACTTTGAAGACAATGGAACACCCTATATCGCCAACCTGAGTACACAAGAAAGCTGTGTGCCATGTGATGACAGTAGCTGTGAAGCGGGCAGCATCGTAGACGATACCCCGGTCACCCTCTGTCCCGATGAGTTCACCAGTATCGATGTCAACGGAGTGGTGGTCCCTGGACCCGAATGCGAAGGAGAGCTGCAATTGGTCTTCAGTCCGGGTCCTGGCGGCACGGGAGCAGTGCCCCAGGGCTTCTACTTGATCGATCCGTCTTTTCCCTATTCATTCGATAGCGATGTCAATGGCATCCTCTCCTTCAATTCCTTAGAACCCTTGCGTGGTACTTGGAAAGTCCAACCGGCTGTTGCCAGTCAGGGTATGGTCTGCGATACCACCTTCAGTCACCTGGAGGTCACTTTCTTGGATTATGGCGAAGGACCATGTGACACCAGCGCGACATGTGTGGCTGGAGATGTATTGCTCGGTGATCAGACGGTCTGCCCGACAGATCCGATCGATCTGAGTTTGACCAAGGAGCATGTCCTTCCTTCACCGGGAATCTTCTACTGGTACTTTGAGAATGTTTCCGATACTTCGGATTATCGATTACTCAATTTCGGGAATGACCCCGGATTCTATCAGTACCAGGGAGACCTTAATTTCCTACTCGCCCAGAACAACATAGACACACTCACTCCGGGGGATTGGTACTTCTTGGGGCTACCGGTCGACCTCACCGATACGACCTTCTGTGACGAGACTCCGGTCTATATCTTTTCAGTTCTGGATTCTTCAGACCCGCTATGCGGAGGCTCTACCTGTAGTTTGAGTGAGACAGCGCCTGTCGACATCACTAAATCCCAGCAACCTGTGCCATATCCCAATGGCGTCATCGATCGTGCTCAGGTCAAATGGTATAAAGCCTCTCCTCAGGTCAAATACACGGCCGAGGATAATACGGCAGTGGATATCGAATTCTGGCCTATACGGGACCTGGCCACCAATACTCCCATCATCGATGGGGATACCACCCTACTTTCCAAGAAGACCAAACCCAACAAGGACTTCTTCAAATGGCCGATCAAGTACGACCGGTCCGATGTGCATCCCAATACGCGCTATCGCTTCCGCATCCGGGTCTATTGTGATGCAGGGAATGGCCCCGTCTCCCCATGGTCAGAAGAGAAGATCTTCAACACACCCGATTTCGATCCTGAGACCGGCATATTCACTCCACCGGGCATCGATTGGCCCGAAGAGGCAGACCTGAAATCCAGTCATGTGGTCGAAGAGATAAAAAGGCCGAGGAATTTCGGAACGGCCAAGGCTAAGAGCAATTCTCGTGTACGGATGCAGAGAATAGAATCGGTCAAGACAAAGCACATGTCGAGAGAGCAAGCCATAGAGGTGGTCCTCTTTCCCAATCCGGTAGAAGGGATATTGAACCTACAGGCCGACCGTGCAATGGAGACCGTTATCGTAAGGGATATGGCTGGTCGCATCCTACTACAATCGCGGCCAAATAGAAGAACACTACGCATAGAGCTGCATTCTTTGTCTCCAGGGATGTACATCATAGAGGTTGAATCCCAAGGGCAGCTCGACCATAGAAGTTTTGTGGTGAAATAGATACGTGCAGATATTCTGAGAAGTAGAGGCTCCATTCCGGGGCCTCTTTTATTATTTCTGTGTGAAAAGCACTTGGTAGATGATGTCGCTCTCGTAGCCCTTCTGCTGGAGGTAGCGGAAGACCTTGCTTTTCTTCTCCCGCTCATCCTTGCCTTTGACGCGCTCCATCTTGTATTGTGCGAGCTCACGGATGCTTTCCAG
>JABDLZ010000300.1 GCA_013001705.1 Flavobacteriales bacterium | reverse complement strand
TCCTTGCACAACACCTGCTTGGAAACCAGCACGGGCATGATGACAGGATGCACATGAGAATGCCTCCATATTGGAATCATCCATGGGGAGTATTCCTAGGCCGGTCTCATGGAAGAGGAATTGACCGAGTGCGACTTTGGATTCGGTCAAGGGGTTAAGGGGGTCCTGTGGGATGAGCTGGAGTTCATCGCTCTCAGGGAGGATGAAATAATCGATGTCCCCTGTGGGGCTGATCGATTCCAATTGGCGTGTGAGAAGCCAGTCTCCCACATTATCGTTCGCTTCTTTCTCTGTCTGACATCCAGACATCAGCAGGGCGATGAGGCCCAATGCCAAGATGATCTTGTACCAAGTGATCTTGTTCATATACGTAAGGGTTGCGTGATTTGCAATCAGATGTTATACGAGTCTGGACCAGGAATGGTTTCGGGAATCCCATGCACAAGAAAGGGCGGTCCATTCACTGAGGAATGACCGCCCTATCGCTCTTAACCAACACTCTGACCCTGTTAAGGGATCACAGCCTTTTACATACCCCTACAATTAATTGAGATGGATCTCCTTCTTACATAGATAGAAGTCGGTCATTTCACAACTTGTGTCCTGATAACGAGCGGCCATCTCATCCAAGGTCTTTGGTGGAGGCACGATCACTTTATCTCCTTTTTTCCAATCCAGCGGCATGGCCACTTTGTATTCATCGCTGATCTGCAAAGCTTCCAGAGCCCTGAGGATCTCATCCATGTTGCGTCCCACATTGAGGGGATAGTACATGATGAGACGGATTTTCTTGCTCGGGTCGATGAAGAATACAGCTCGTACGGCTGCTGTCTCACTCTCATTGGGTTGAAGCATTCCATAGAGTTTGGAGACTTTCATATCGATATCTGCCACAATAGGGAAATCGAAATAGACCCCTGTGTTCTTTTTCACATTGTTCACCCAGCCCAGGTGTGCATGGATACTATCTATGCTCAAGCCCAAGAGTTCTGTGTTCAATGCATCGAATTCCGATTTGCGCTGAGCAAAACCACTCATCTCAGTGGTACACACCGGAGTGAAATCAGCTGGATGTGAGAACATCACCACCCATTTGTCCTTGGCAAAATCACTGAATTTGATTTTGCCTTTTGTCGTCATTGCCTCGAAATCTGGGGCATGATCCCCGATGCGCGGCATCATGTTCATTTGTACTTCTTCCATTTCTCTTCAAATAATCGGTTCTTGAACTTCGCCTTGCCAAGCGATGATGCCTCCGCTGAGATTATAGGCCATTAGGCCTTCACCCTTCATGATCCTACAGGCCTGCCAACTTCTATTTCCACTCCGACAATAGACGTAGTATTCCTTGTCTTTGTCCCAGGCACGGATAGTCTCCATGAATTGAGGTCCATCCATGATATCGAGCATGATCGCTCCAGGGATGATTCCTTCGTCCCACTCATGTGGCGTACGCACATCCACGATGACCGCTTGGTCATTCTTAGTGATGCTTGTACGCCAATCTGATTCTTTCAAGTCCATTCTATCTCTTGTGAAAAGTGATTTAAAGCGTGCTAGGACAGACATAGTCGGTCACTTTGACATCGGTCTCTTTGATGGCTTTGAATCCGCCTTTGACATCGATGAGGTTGTGGATACCTCTGGATTTCAATATAGAGGAAGCGATAACACTTCTGTATCCTCCGGCACAGTGTACGAAGAAGTCCTCTTCCGTAGGGAATTCCGAGAGATGGTCATTGATGAAGTCAAGGGGTGTGATTTCCGCTTTATCGACATGCTCAGAAGCATATTCACTTTCCTTTCGAACATCGAATACGGGTTTAGGATCCTCCTTCAATCGTTGAGCAAATTCCTCGGCTGTGATAGACTCTACGGAATCCACTTCTTTACCTGCATTCTTCCATGCATCTACACCGCCTTTCAAATAACCGATCACATGATCGAATCCTACACGGGAGAGCCGAGTGATGGCTTCTTGCAATCTATCTTCTTCCACTACGAGTAATATCGGCTGCTCGACATCCTTAATCAAGGCACCCACCCAAGGGGCGAAGTTCCCATCCAATCCGATGAAGATGGACCGAGGTACATGGCCTTTGACAAAGACATCTTGATGACGTACATCCAATACGACCGCTCCGGTCTCATTGGCTGCGGTCTCAAAGGCGTCTGGTGACAAGGCGTTCTCTCCTTTAGCGATGACATCCTCGATATTCTTATATCCGGATTTGTTCATCTTGACATTCATCGGGAAGTAGGCTGGGGGAGGCATCAGTCCATCGGTCACTTCTTTTACAAATTCCTCCTTGCTCATATCCGCACGTAGGGCATAGTTGTTCTCCTTCTGATCACCGATGCTCCCAACGGTCTCCTTACTCATGTTCTTACCACAAGCGCTACCTGCTCCATGACCTGGATATACGATGACCTCATCAGGAAGGGTCATGATCTTGGTGCGGAGGCTATCGAATAATGTCTCGGCCAACTGCTCCTGAGTCATATGTGCAGCTTTCTGTGCCAAGTCGGGTCGGCCTACGTCACCGAGGAAGAGCGTGTCTCCAGTAAATATGGAATGCTCTTTACCATTCTCATCCAAGAGGAGATAGGAGGTGCTTTCCATGGTATGACCAGGAGTGTGTAGTACTTTGATCTTGACATCTCCAAGCTCGAAGACTTGCCCATCTTTAGCAATGATGGCTTCAAAATCCGGGTCAGCATTGGGTCCATAGACGATCGGTGCTCCAGTTTTCTGTGATAAGGTCAAGTGACCGCTTACGAAATCCGCATGGAAGTGTGTCTCCAGTACATATTTAATCGTAGCTCCTCGTGACTCGGCCATGTCCACATACTGCTGAACTTCTCTCAGCGGGTCGATGATGGCAGCTTCGCCATTGCTTTCGATGTAATATGCGCCTTGTGCTAGGCATCCGGTATATAATTGTTCGACTTTCATGATTTTTCTTGTATTGATATCTTGAAATGCTTTAGGTAGCTGTCTCCAATTACCCTGCAAATACTGTACAAAGTTGGGGCTAACCGTCAAAAGGCACCGTAACCGGGGTTACTGTGCTGACATCCTGTCAATCCTCGGCTTCTTCCTTTTTCAAATAGTACAGCTCCGGTTGGGGTTTCAGTGGGCGTTTGAACCATAAAGGTCTTCTCAGGCCATCAGGTCCTGGTGCAGGTCGGGTCATCTTCAACCACTCTCTATAAT